>JAGNMT010000130.1 GCA_017991025.1 Verrucomicrobiales bacterium | reverse complement strand
TGGCTGCGATGCACGCCGGCATGACCGACGAATGGATGCCCGCGATCGCGAAACTGAAAAGCGTGCGCCGGCTTTCCCTCCAGGGCGCCGGCCTCACCGACGCGGGTCTCGTCTCGCTCCAGGACATGGAGATCACCCACCTCATCATCCGCCAGACCGGCCTCACCGACGCCGCCGTCCCCACTCTCAAACGATTCCCCGCGCTCCGCACCGGCGAGTTCCACCAGACCAAAATCACCGATCCCGTCCGCGCGGAGTTCGGTGAGTTCTTGAAGGCGCGCACCGACTGACTATGGCAGCCGCCAAGGGCAAGCCGGAAGCAGTGAGCAATCGGCCACTTCCGACAGACGTAGCGAAGGTCGTGAGACCTTCGGAGGACGATGACTTCGCCTGACCCGTGCCTATGCCCGAAACACTCACGAGTTTCGCTACTTTCCGAAACACTTTTGCAAACTCCCGACGCGGTAATTTAGGTTCACCGGGGCCGGTCTCGGGTATTTGGGAGCGACCCTATTCGGCGTCAGTGGATTCCGCACCCTCATCAACCTCGATCTCGGAACAAGCCCGGTCACCGATGCCGGCCTCGTCCATCTCCAGGATCTGCCCCTCACAGCCCTCCGCATCAGTACGACCTCGATCACTGACGCGTCCATCCCAACCCTGAAAAAGTTTCCGAAGCTGATCAGCAAATACATCTACTTCTCCGAAAAGATGACTCCCGCCGACATCGCGGAGGTGAAAGCTCACTGCGACAGCCGGAAGTAGTAAACATTTTCACTTGTCACCCACCATTCCCAGTCGATTCAAAACCCTCCTCCCGGTAGCTCGCCACGACCAGATTGCTTAAATAGCGATCCGGATCATTGACCGCATCCGCCGTGACCGGGAAGGTCTTCTGTCCGGTGTTTTTCCGGATGAGCTGCAACCCGAACTGAAAGTCACGAAATTTCTCTTCGCACAGTTGCAGGACACTCTGCCCCCGTTCCGCTGAAATCTCGGCGACACGAGCGACAGCTTCATTGTCAAAGGTGAGACGGACACCATGATCCTCTTCAAATTTCCGGCGAAACGCCGCCAGTTCGCCGATGACCCGGGAATCACCGACGGGTCCGGCTTCGGCCAGCAACCGGGAAAGAACGGAGGAAGGATCATTGACCAGTTCACCACTGATGGAGAGTTCTGTCAGGGTCGTGCCGGGGAGTTCAAACTTGAAATGGCGCAGGAGACGCTCACACACGGTCATGAGCCCCCTGGCTCCGGTCTTCTCTAGAGCGGAGGCAGCGGCGATCTTCAAGAGCGCTTCGTCCGTAAACTGCGCCTGGATCCCGTAGGCCTCAAACTCGCGCTCATACTGCCGTATGAGACTGCCCTCGGAGTTTTTCATGATGCTGAACAGATCGCCCGCATCGAGATGATCACAGACGACCCGCACCGGAAGACGGCCGATAAACTCGGCCTCAAATCCGAACTCAATGAAGTCTTGCGTGCCGGGATCTTTCCCGGACAATCCTTCATTCTCACCTTTCTGTGATTCAGCCGCGAACCCGATCGGCCCCTGTCGAAGTCGCCGTTCGATGATCTTCTCGAGGCCGGAGAACGCGCCGCTGACAATAAAAAGAATGTGCCGCGTATTGATCGTCTCGCGCTTGGGCTTGCCGCTGCGGCTCATTTCAAACATGGCCTGCATCTGTGACTGCATGTCCTGCGGATTCCGGACCGCGACTTCCGTTTCCTCCATCAGTTTGAGCAGCGTCGTCTGCACCCCACGACCACTCACATCGCGACCACCGATATTTCCCGCCGAGGCAATTTTGTCAATCTCATCGATGTAAACGATCCCGTATTGAGCCAGTTCGACATCGCCATCGGCCTTGCGAACCAGTTCCCGCACGAGATCATCGACGTCACCGCCCACATAACCGGTCTCGGAAAATTTGGTCGCATCGGCTTTGACGAAGGGAACTCCGATTAGTTCAGCTATGTGTTTCACCAGATAGGTCTTCCCCACCCCGGTAGGCCCGACGATGATGACATTCTGCTTTGCATACTCGATCGCCTTCGCCTTCTCGGGATCGGAGCGCTCCAATCGACGGAGGTACTTCGCGTGATTGTAGTGATCACACACGGCAATCGCGAGTGCCTTCTTCGCTTCATCCTGCCTGATCACAAAACGATCGAGGTGCGCTTTGATTTGCCTCGGAAGCAGTTCAAAATCAAAAACCGGAGAGACTTCCGCTTCTCTCAAATCGTGATCCGCGCCCGTTGCTTCAGGCGCATTGAAAAATGAATTTCCCGGTTCATTTATCGTCGAAAAGGAGACGTGATCCCCGAAGCTCGACTTGAGAAAGTCCGAGAGTTTTCTTGAGATCTCCTCCGGGTCCGGAAAACCCGTCTTACCGTCATCGTCTTTTCCTGCCATACCGGAAGTCTACGCTCGCCGACACGAGAGTCGATTACAACTATCGGCACCTTTTATATTTTCGCGAGAGCCAACTCAAATCCGACACCGGATATCACTTGAGCAATTTGATCAGGGCCCAGCGCTTCGCGAAGACAGGATCGATGGCCGCGATCTCGTCGGCTTTCGCCATGGCGACGTCTTTCTGTCCCGTGAAGAGGGCAAAAAAGACCAGCTTCTCCCAGGAAGCAGCAGACTCATTTGAGAGGGTTGGAAACACTTTCGCGGCCGTTTCAACGAGCCAATCCGGCGCAAAGGCCTCCACCTCGACCTCATTCGGACCGAAGCCGAGATCAACGATAAACATCGAAGCATCCGCCCCCGTGATCGCCGCCTCGATCGGGCTGCCCGCCCGTCGACGGATTTCCCCTTCATAGCGGTTCGTGCGCAACGCCAGCGCAAGGGTATCCAGAAACCGGCCTGCCTCGCCGTATCCGCGAACCAGTTCATCACGGATCGCAAGGACCATCGCGGTTTCCATGGGCTCGGCACCGAGTCTGACAACGGCAGCGGAAAAAAGATAGGTTTCAGCGAGTGATAGCTGCGACGCGGCAACGGCCTTGAGACGCTCGATCTCCTTCAACTCGGCAGCGCCCGGCGTGCCCGGCGAGCCCGGTGTTACCGGCACTGCCGCCGAAGGCACAACAGGCTTTGTTCCCCCGGTAGAAACTACCGGATCGGGTTGAACTATCACATTCTTCGGAGGAACGGCCGCGAGTTCCCTGATCTTGCCAATACGATTCAATCGCGCCTTCAAAAGACGCGGGGCACCCCCCCGGGTGCGGAGAGATTCGGAGACCTTCCTGAGCATCGCCTCCTCTTCCACCAGTTTCCCCGCGGACTCAGCAGCGGAAGGATTCGGGAGATTCTCAAGCGTGGCAAAATCGGTTACATAGGGCTCCACCTGACTCTTGAGGCTGGAAATCCACTGAAACTCAGAGGGCGGAGCACTCCCGGCAAAAGCCTTGAGAAAGGCCACCCCCGAAGTGAACTCGCCGCATTGCCAGTTCTTGAGTCCCGCCGTAAGAAGTCCCAGGGACTCGATACTAGCCGGAGAAAAAGCAACCTCATCGTCGAGCAGAGGCAATGGATCAGCAAGACCAACCGCCGCTTTCTTCATAAAATTCATGGCCTCAGTATTACCCTCCCCCTCGCCAGGGGAAATACTGAGGACGCTGGCAAATGCCGCTCTCGAAGCCTCCTCCTCCCCCGAAAAGAGATGGATCATCCCCCGGAAAAAATGGCACCAGATACGGGTCGGAGCGGGGACCGACTCCTTAGCGATCAACTCATCGAAAACCTTCTCCGCTTTGGAAAAGTCGCCGTTCACGAGGAGGTCTCGGGCCCGGAGAAACTGCTCGGTGACGCTACTGTCACCGGCGCTGATGACCCGCTCGCCGGAGCCGATGCCCAGATTACCCTCCTCCTCGCCCCCCTGTTCGCGGTTCATAAAGGCGGCTATACCCAGGGCTGACAAAACTATCATCACCAGACCCGCGATCAGGCTGGTGCGGAGCCATTTCCGCCCCGATCGCGCACGCCCGCCGGGCACAATCCCGAACTGCCGCTTCTGAACGTCTTCTATCTGCGCAAGAACCTCTTCGTAACTCTGATGCCGGTCAGCCGGATTATAGGCCATCATCTTCTCGACGAGCTTGATGGTTGCCTTGGAGAGTCCCGGAGCGACTGACTTCAAATCGACCACTCTCTTCTTGATCTCCTTCAACTCCTCCATCGAAGAAGTATTGGCTTCAAACGGAGGTTTGCCGGCAAGGGCATGGAAAAGCGTCGCGCCGAGGCTGTAGATATCACCCTTGAAAGTATCCGGTTCGCCTTCCAGCTTTTCCGGAGGAACATAAAAAGGGGTCGCCCAGAGATCCTCGGACTCGTCTTCCCCTCCCTGCTGCACGGCAAGTCCGAAATCCACCAACTTGGCGGTGCCCTCGCTCGTCACGAGCATGTTCCCCGGCTTGATGTCGCGATGGATCAAATCCTCCCCGAACGCAGCTTTCAGCCCGCTCGTGACGTCCAGAGCGATCGCAAGGACCTCGGACTCTGAAAGGGCCCCTTTATTCACGATGAGTTGCTCAAGGCTGGTGGCATTGACCACCTCCATCGCAATGAAAAAATAACCGTGATCCTTGCCGACGGTGAATACCTTCACCACGTTCGGGTGCACAATTGACGCCGTCAATTTTGCCTCGCGCTCGAACATCGAGGTGAGTGCGCTGTCACTGCTGAGAGACTGATGCAGAATCTTCAACGCGACTTCGCGCCCGAGATTTCGATCAACCGCGCGAAAAACCTGGCTCATGCCCCCCTCGCCGAGCATGCCCACGATCTCATACTGTCCCATCGTCGTTCTCACCCGGACCACTGCCATACAATGTGGGCACTCGATCTTTGAATAGGGGGAGACCCCCGAAACATCAAACGCTTTGCCACACTCCGGACAGTGATTTACCAGCGGAACCTTTTCCTCAGC
Source organism: Verrucomicrobiales bacterium (assembly GCA_017991025.1). GTDB lineage: Bacteria > Verrucomicrobiota > Verrucomicrobiia > Verrucomicrobiales > DEV007 > Arctic95D-9. Next base: position 3,307 of record JAGNMT010000130.1, on the reverse strand, counting down.
TTCTTCCATTAAACTATCGTCTCAAAAATTGGGTCTCGAAAAACCGACAGCAGTGTATCGAGAGTCGATCAGAGGTCCAGACAATAAACGAAACTTTGTTTCATTCCCCCTGATAATCATCATAACCACCCCAAGTGCTTGCCACCCGCGCTTCCCGGCAGTAGGGTTGAGTATCTCATGGCAAAAAAACCGAGCACTGTCGCGATTGGACGATACCGCCTGGGCGGTGACAGACCACTCTTTATTCTGGGTCCGTGTGTGATCGAGTCCGAGGCTTTTATCCGCCGTATCGCCCCGGCGATTCGGGACATCGCGGAGGGAGCAGGGGTCGATTTTGTTTTTAAAGCCAGTTACGACAAGGCCAATCGGAGCTCGATCCAGTCTTTTCGCGGCACCAGTTGTGAGGCAGGCTGCCGACTTCTTGCCGAGATCGGTGCCGAGCTTGAAGTTCCCGTGACAACCGATGTCCACACCGCAGAGGAGATCAGCATCGCCGCAGACTTTATTGACGTCCTCCAGATCCCCGCCTTTCTCTGTCGGCAAACCGACCTTATCGAGGCAGCGGCAAAGACAGGGCGTGTCGTAAATGTGAAAAAGGGCCAATTTCTGGCCCCGTGGGACGTTAAGAACATAGCCGACAAGCTCGATGCCTTCGGTTGCGAAAACTATTTCTTTACCGAGCGGGGAACCAGCTTCGGCTACAACAACCTCGTCGCTGACATGAGAGCTATCCCCTGGATGCAAGAAGACGGACTGCACGTTGTCTTTGACGCCACCCACTCCGTGCAACGGCCCGGCGGCGAAGGAACCACGAGCGGCGGCGACGGTCGACTCGCCCCGCTCCTTGCCCGCTCCGCGGTTGCGGCAGGCTGCGACGGTGTCTTCATGGAGACCCACCCCGAGCCGTCGAAAGCCCTCAGCGATGGACCGAATCAAGTGCCGCTGGATCGCCTCGGCGGCGTCCTCGCCCAACTTCGGGATATCTATACCCTCGTTCGCCGGACGGCATGACCCGATTTTCCTCCATCCCTGCGACTCTGCTCCTGATCTTCGCGTCGGTCGTTGCCGCCCGGCCGATCGCGGGCTTGGCTCAATCGGCGGCCAATGTCACCGCCGGAGAAGCCGTCAAATCGGCATTGCCACCCGAGCTTACGGCAAATTTCCCGATTGGCCGTGAGTTTAAAGGGATCGCGATTCCCTCCTATACCAATGATGTCCTGAAATCCGTGATGAGGGCGGATTCTGTTATTCGGGTCGACGAACAATTCCTGGACCTCATCAATCTTACCGTCCAGGTATACAACAGCAAGGGTGAGCCGGAAACGACCATTTCCATGTCCGAGGCATCCTACGACCTCGTCATCGGGGAACTCGCCAGCAAGACTCCTTCACGCATCGAACAACCCCGATTTACCATGACGGGTGACAAAATGACGTATCAAACCAACTCCCAAGTGGCCCGACTCATTGGCAATGTCAAACTCGTCGTTCCCGATGTGGGGCAGATTGCTCCCGGTTTCGGCATTCCGATGGGAAAACCGAACGGCAAGCCCACCCCTTAACCACTTCCCCCCCCTCTTTTTTGATTCCCTATATCCGATGAATCACTACCCGATCACCCTTCATTCCATCGCGATCCTGCTCCTCGCTCTTTTCGCAGCAGTCCCCGGCCATTGCCAGGACACCGCACTCGTCAACGAGGCGAAAGAAAAAGCCAACTCGGTGATGGCCGACCCGCGGCTCCGCAACATGCTGCGACCGATCAAAGAGGATCCGGCAACCGCCCTTGAGAGTCTGAAAGAAGACCCCGAAGACGCGGTGCGCAACGCCACCCGCCTTTTTCAGGAAAACAAAGGGAGTATTGATACCGCAAAGGTGAAAACACTCACCGACAGCATCGACACCGCCAAGGTGAAAACAATCACGGACAAGATCGAAGAGGAAGGCCTCGCGGACAAAGCAATGTCCAAAATCTCGGAGATACTGCCCGAAATCACCGCCGATGTCCCGGCGACACGGCCTGCTCCGGGTATCTCCGGCGGCGTCCCCACTCCTGTTGCGATGCCGGTGGAGCCGGGCGGAGCACCTCCGAAAGAAACGCCCGCCACCCCTGCGGCAGTGCCGGTATCTCCGGCCTCTGTCATCGGAAACACCCCGGTCAGCGCCATCGTCGGCGCTTCCCCCACCACCCCCATGATCCCTGATTCGCCCGGGCTCACCCCCGCCGACATACCCGAACCGCAACCGCTCGCGAAAAAATACGGCCCGGGCAGCGCCGGTGCGTTCCCATCGGGAGACAAACAGCACATGGAGATTCTCTCTAAAGAATCCATCATGGACAACACGAAGGGTGTTCTCCTCTTCACCGGCAATGTCTTGATCGACCATCCTGAATTTGAGATCAAGTGCGACAAGCTCGAGATCCAAATGGCAAAGGGCGTTGGTATGGAGGCCAATCAGGGCAGTGAATCGACCGGAGCCTTCAAAAGGGCGATTGCCTCCGGAGGCATGGTTGAAATCAAACGCACGACCCTGGATGAGGAAGGGAAGCAGAAAACCCAGATCGCGATCGCACGCATCGCGGATTACGATGCAGTGACCAAAGACATCGTCCTCTCCGGAGGCCCTCCCTATATTCAAGACGGTGATCGTTTTGTAAAAACCAATTCTGAAGATGCCCAGATCATCATGAGAGGCAACGGAAAGTACGAGATCACCGGCTCGACCAAGAGAATCCAAATCGTCATTCCAGTTCCTCAGAAAGAAGGTGAAAAGACCGGCGGCGGTTCGACCGGCGGCGGATTCGGTAACCCCCTCGGCATCCGCTAATTTCAAGAGAAGTCACGGCACCCGGCCAAAGGGCCATCGCATTTCTTCAAACGCATGAGTTACACCGACGAAAGGGATGAACTCGCCGAATTTTTCGGTGCCAAACCCATCAAACGGAGATCGGGCTACACCGAGGATTCCGACGAACTAAAGCAACCCGTTTCAGTCGCCTCCTCCGCCCCTTCTCTCCCGGCTTTGGTGAGATCGGAGGCTCCTCCCAGACCGGGACCGGCCGAGCCCTCCGGCACCACTCTCCCTGTTGAAAAGCCGCCAATTCTTGAGGTGAAGACTCCGGTAAAGCTTCGCCCTCCTGCCCACGTCGAGCCCCACCCCCTCGACCTTCCACCCTCCCGACATGCCTTTGCGCAGCCCGCTCCAGTACCGGCTCAAGCTGTGGTGAGACCTCAATCCACGCACATCGTAGAGGATGAAGAGTTCCTTCACTATGACTCTTCCGGAATGCCTGATTTCTCGGATC
>JAGNMT010000129.1 GCA_017991025.1 Verrucomicrobiales bacterium | reverse complement strand
ACCTGATCTTCCGCTATGAAGATGGTGTCGTTGCCCTGATCGAGGCCACCACTGCCGGCTATAAGCTGAAGAGCCAGTTCAAACCCGCCTATCAAAAGGGCAAAAGCTGGGCTCACCCGGTGGTTGTAGGCGGCCGACTTTATTTGCGCGAGCAGGAAAAAATTATGTGCTACTCGATTGGCGGGTAGCGGTTATTTTGGGGGAGATTCCGACTCAAACGGTCTCCGTAACCGTCTTATCTCCAATTTGCCTTTTCCTCCCATGTCCGTACCTCCGCTTTTCGATCGGGAATCCGATCCCTCCTCCACGCTGGGGGGTGCCGCGCTCCCGCCGGTCACCCCGCAGGAACTCCGTGAAGAAGAGGCCTTTGCCAATGTGATGGTGGATCGCGTGCTCCTGCATGGTCCCAATACGCGCTTTCGTGAGTTTTCGTTGCTCATGGGTGTAGTCCGGGACTTTCTCAGAGGATTCAGGGCCCTCCATTTTGTCGGGCCCTGCGTGACGGTTTTCGGGTCGGCCCGATTTAAAGAGGATCACCCTTACTACAAGACCGCGCGCGCCATGGGATCGGCAATCGCAAAGATGGGGTTCACCGTGATGACAGGAGGTGGACCGGGAATCATGGAGGCGGCGAACCGCGGGGCGAAGGACGTGGGCGGCCTCAGTATAGGTTGCAACATTCGTCTTCCCCTTGAGCAAAGCCATAATCGGTACCTCGACCGCTGGGTCACGATGGAGCACTTCTTCGTCCGCAAGACGCTATTGATCAAATACAGCTACGGATTTGTGATCATGCCCGGCGGTTTCGGGACGATGGACGAGCTCTTCGAGGCACTCACCCTCATTCAAACGGGCAAGATCAGAAACTTTCCCATCGTAGTAATGGGGACAGCATTCTGGCCGGGAATGCAACAGCTCCTCGAAGACATGCTGGCCGGCTCCACGATCAGCCCGGAGGATCGTAGCCTCATCCTCTGGACAGACAAGGTGGATGAAGCGATCGCCCACCTCCAGGAAAATGCAGTCAAACAGTTTGGCCTGCGGGTCGCACAGGGCACTCCCCGCGGTTCTGCGCTACTGGGAGAGAAAGGCCTAGCGGCACCGGCCCGGGAACGGTAAGTTCGCGGTCTCTATGCTCAGATACTTCCTCCCGTGCATCATTCTAGTGTCCACTTCCGCCCTCGCCATCGAGGTGGTGGTTTCTCCGGACGGCCCCGTCAAATCACTGCTCGAAGCACGTGACGCCATTCGCAAAGCCCGCGAGACAAATCCTGACGAAACAGCTACGATCACGGTGAAGTCGGGCAGCTACACCCAGACAACCCCACTAGTGCTAGAGGCGAAGGACTCACATCTCACGATTAAAGGCGAAGCCGGAGGCAACGTCCTGCTCCTCGGAGCCCCCGTCATTAATGGCTGGACTTCGTATCAGGGAGCGATCATGAAAACCAACGTCACTGCGATGGTGCCAAAAGGGTTTCGACCCCGGCAGCTTTTTGGCAATGGCGAGCGCCAGATCCTTGCCCGCTATCCGAATCACGACCCGAAGGCCCCCCTCTACGGCGGATGGGCTTTTGTCGCGCCTTTTCCTCCTTCGGGCGCTCCTGAAGGGCACGACTGGAAACGCGAACTCTACGTCAAAGCGGAGGACATTCGCCGGTGGTCCCATCCTGAGGATGTCGAGATCGACATTTTCGCCCAATACGGCTGGTGGAATTTCATTGAGCCCGTCGCCTCACTCGATGTCGCGGCGCGGAAACTCACCTTAAAAAAGCCGTGCAGTTACGATCTGCATCCGCACAATCGTTTCCACTTTCAGAATGCGCTGGAGGAACTCGATTCCGCCGGGGAATGGTTTTATGACACCCGCTCCGGGGATCTCTATTTCTGGCCGCTCCAACCAATCGGCGAAGTCGAGGTCAGATTGCCTCTCCTCTCGAATTTTCTGCAGATTAAAGGGGCCCGTGCACTCACAATACGCGGGCTCGGATTTACCGCCTGCGAAGGCACGGCGATCGCTGTCGAAAACAGTGAGCAATGCCTCATCGAGCAATGCCATATCAGCCAGTGCGGCGGGTTTAATGGATCCGGGATCTCGATCTCCGCAGGCAAAGACTGCCGCGTTTCCCGCTGCGAGATCGAGCGCACCGGCGGCAACGGTGTCGGACTCAATGGCGGTGACCGCAAGACACTGAAAGGGCCGAATCATGTCGTGGAAAACTGTCATATTCACGATGTCGGCATCTTTAACAAAAACGCCTGCGGCGTCAGCCTCGCCGGAGTCGATCTCGTCGCGAGGCACAATCACATCCATCATTCGCCCCGCATGGGTGTGCAGATGAGTGGAAACAACTGCAAGGTCGAATGGAATCACATCCACCACGTCGTCCTCGAGACCCAGGACGGCGGGGCGATCTACACCGGTGGCCGCGACTGGATCAGTTCGCGCGGGACCAGTTGGAGTTACAACCTCATCCACGACGTCGTCGGCTGTGGTCAGGAAGCCGATGGACTGAAACATCCCTGGTTCACCTTTGGTTTGTATCCTGATGACAATTCCGGTGGTCTTGACATCATCGGCAACATCGTCTTCCGCTGCGCTTCCAGCGGGATCCACATGCACAATTCGCGCGACTGCCTCGTGGAGAACAACATTTTCACCGGGGCTGGAAAATATATCATCGATCTCCACGGCTGGAACAAGGAAGGCCGTTTCTTCCAGAGCCATCTTGAGACCATGATCAAAGGCTATGAGTCCGTTGTCAACGAACCCGCCTGGAGAACGATGCGGAACATGGACCTGCATCCAAAGGACGCTTTTCGCGCCGACGGCACGATGATCAGCGGAAACTTCGTCCGGCGAAACATCATCGTCGCCACCGAACCCGGAGTTGCTTATGCCGACCTTCGATATTGCTCCCCGAAGTGGAATGTCATCGACGAGAACATCGCCTGGAACTCTGCGGGTTCCGTCCGCACGAATATCAGCCGTGTCGGCAAAGAGATCGGTGATGACCTTCTCGCAGGAACGGGGAGCTTCACCGGTGAGAAGCCGGGCACCATTCCAAAAGGCTGGGGCTGGAATCATCGCCCGGGTGCGGTGAATCTCCGCCTTTCCGAAGACCTTGCGCTCGTCGCCGACAGCGCCGTGAGCGACGACCCGAAGAATCCTCACAGTACCTTTCACGGACCTTCTTTCCCAGTCAAATCGGGGGCCGCCTATCGTGTCACTGCCCGAGTCAAAGGCAGCGCTCCCGGCATGAAGGTCGAACTCGCCGTCGCTGCCTACGAAGGAGGCAAAGGTTACTGGCAGGCCAAGGGAGCCGGTTTTACGGTAGGCCCCGAGTGGCAGAAGGTTGAGGTCACGGCCCGTCTCCCTCGCGAAGGAGATAAGGAATTCCGGGACTGGATCAAGGAATGCTGGGCGCGCTTCGACAGTCATTCTCCGTCCGGAACGATCAGTGTCGACGACCTCGTCATCAGGGAGGCCGAGCCGCTCGACGAATGGACCGCCTGGCAGGCCGAGGGATGGGACCACAAAAGCCTCGTTGCCGATCCGCTTTTTGTCGATCCGGGAAAGGATGACTTCCGGCTGCGACCGGAATCCCCCGCCTTTCGCCTCGGGTTCAAAGAAACGCCTCGGGAGAAAATCGGCATTCAGCCCGAATAGGCGAAAAGCACGGCAGTTTCGGTCCGAAGTTTCGATGAGTGAATTCCCGAAGGAAAGAACCGATGATTTTTGATTGCCTGAGGGGACCATTCCATCGTTAGATAGTCGTCATGTTAAACTGGATCTGGATGGGAATGATCGTCGTGGGTGTCATCGTCGCGGCGCTGATGGGGCAACTGAGCGGTGAAGACGGCATCGTCGAGGGGATGCTGAAGGCCGTCAAGACGGGCGTCGTTGACATCGCCATCCCCCTCAGCGCGGTCATGATGCTCTGGCTGGGGATCATGCGCCTCGCGGAAAAGTCGGGCGTGGTCACGGCGGTGGCCCGTTTTGTGCGTCCGGTGATGAAGCGTCTCTTCCCCGAAGTGCCGGCCGAGCATCCGGCGATGGGAGCGATGGTGATGAACCTCGCCGCGAACATGCTCGGCCTCGGCAATGCCGCGACACCGCTCGGATTGAAGGCGATGCAGCACCTCGACGAGCTGAACCCGAACAAGGGCACGGCGTCGAACTCGATGTGTACCTTTCTCGCGATGAACACGAGCTGCATCACGCTGATCCCGGCGACGGCGATCGGTCTGCTCGCGGCACAGGGCATCCCGGACCCCACCGCGATCGTGAGCACGACCATCATGGCCTCGACCTTCGCGACGTTCGTGGCGATTCTCTCGGTGAAACTGTTCGAGAAGCTTCCCGTCTTCAACCGCCCCGTCCCGTCGGACGACGCCCCGGTGCGGGAGGACGCGGTGGAGTACACGGCCGGTCCGGAACATCGCGTGCTCTCCCCGCGCGCGCGCATCCTCCTCTGCGGCGTTGTTCTCCTTTTCATCGGGGTCGCCTGGCTGGAGACCTTCCCGGCCCATCGCACTGCTCTTCAGGAGGCCCTCGGCCTGAGCGATGCGGTGCAGCGACTCGACGCGGTGAAACCCACCATCGAAGCTAAGGCGGCTTCAACGGAGGAATCCCCGGGATGGAAGCGCGTCGTCGCGGCGATTTCGATCACGGCGATCCCCTTCGTCTTTTTCTTCTTCCTCGTCTACGCCGCGCTCAAGCGCATCCCGGTCTACGAGGAATTCGTCGAGGGAGCGAAGGAGGGCTGGAGTGTCGCAGTGCGCATCATGCCCTTCATCGTCGCGATGCTCGCGGCGCTCGCGATCCTGAGGAATTCGGGGGCGCTCTTCCTCTTCCAGGAGCTGCTGAGGCCCGTGCTCGAGATCGTCCATTTTCCGCCGGAGCTTCTGCCGATGGCCCTGATGCGGCCGCTTAGCGGCAGCGGGAGCCAGGGAATCCTCGTCGAGATCCTCACGAATGACAGCCTGCCGAACCTGCTGAAGTACTCCGCCGCCACCATGTTCGGATCGACCGAGACGACGTTTTACGTGCTGGCCGTCTACTTCGGCTCCGTAGCAGCGCGCCGCACCCGCCACGCCCTCGCGGCGGGCCTTTGCGCTGACGCGGCCGGATTGATCGCGGCGGTGGTGATCTGCCGGGTGATGTTCAGCTAAGCAGAGGCGGTAGTGGCTCCTCGCTTTTGGTCGAAATTCGTGCCACCTTCTTCCCATGCGTCGCGTCTTTTTGAGATTATCAGTCGTCACCAGTCTCATTCTCCTCCATCCTGGAATCATGTTGTCCGCCGAAGAGGGATCCGTCCGCCTGCCGCTTCCGTCTCCTGAAGTGATCGCCGAGCTTCCGTCCGACGGAGGACCTGAGTTCAATCGGCTCGTTTTTGAAAAAAGCCCCTATCTGCTCCAGCACGCCCGGAACCCGGTCGACTGGTGGCCGTGGGGTGAGGCAGCCTTTGCGGAAGCACGCCGTCTCGACAAGCCGGTCTTCCTCAGCATCGGCTACGCCACCTGCCACTGGTGTCACGTGATGGAGCACGAATCCTTCGAGGACCCGGAGGTCGCGGCACTGATCAATGAACGTTTCATCACCATCAAAGTGGATCGGGAGGAACGTCCCGATATTGATGAAGTGTACATGCAGGTGACCCAGGCGATCACCGGAAGCGGTGGCTGGCCCATGACGGTGATGCTGACCCCTGACAAACACCCCTTTTTTGCGGGGACCTATTTCCCGAAGGAATCCATGACGGGGCGTCCCGGCATCAAAGCTGTGGTCACGGAGCTCCACAAGGCCTGGATCGAAAAACGCGAAGACGTCGAGTCCACCGCCGCTAGTATCTCGGGGCAGCTCGGCGGCATGATGGGCGGATCGCCGGGCGGCGACCTCGATAAATCGATTTTTGACTCCGCCTTCGAGGGCTTCGTCTCGCGCTATGATGCGACCAAAGGCGGTTTCGCGATGCGTCCGAAGTTCCCCGTGCCACCAAACCTTAGTTTTCTAATGCGGTATCATTTGCGCAGCGGCAAAGCCGAGGCACTTGAAATGGTGGAGAAGACCCTGCTCGAAATGCGGCGGGGCGGAATCTACGATCATGTCGGCTTCGGTATTCACCGCTACTCGACCGATCGGGAGTGGCTCGTGCCGCACTTCGAAAAGATGCTCTACGATCAGGCACTCGTGACGATGGCTTATCTTGAGGCTTTCCAGATCACGGGAAAGGGGGCGTATGCACGAACCGCCCGCGAGATTCTTACTTACGTGGAACGGGATATGACATCCGAAACAGGCGGCTTTTACTCCGCTGAAGATGCCGATAGCGAGGGAGAGGAGGGGAAATTCTACGTGTGGTCAAACGCTGACGTGAAAGCCGTGCTCGGCGAGGTCGATGGGGCGTTTTTTATCGAAACCTTTCATCTGGAGGCGGAAGGAAACTTTCTCGAAGAAGCCACCCGGGCAAAGACGGGCGAAAACATTCCCCACTTGCGCGAGGAGCTCCTCGACGAGGCCCGCGCCCGGGTCGAAGGGCTGCGGCAGAAGCTTTTCGAAAAAAGAGAAACTCGAATTCACCCTTTCAAAGATGACAAGATTCTGACGGACTGGAACGGGCTTATGATCAGCGCCTTTGCGAAAGGCGCTCAAACCCTCGGCGATGAACATTACGAGCACATCGCTACCAAAGCAGCCGATTTTGTGCTGGCAGAACTCACCGATAAGAAGGGACGACTCTTAAAACGCCATCGCCAGGGTGAGTCCGGTCTCACCGCTCACATCGAAGACTACGCCTTCATGATTCGAGGTCTTCTTGATCTCTACGAGACAAACTTTGAGGTTCGTTATCTTGAAAAGGCAATCGCCTTCCAGGCCATTTGCGACGAGTTCTTCTGGGACAAGGAGAAAGGCGGATACTTCACTGTCGCGAGCGATGCCGAGCCGCTCATCGTACGGGCGAAGAAGCTTTACGGCGGTGCCATCCCGAGCGGGAACTCCATGTCGATAGGCAACCTTTCCCGTCTCTATCGGATGACGGGCAGACCCGAGTATGCCAAGCGGAACGATGAGCTCATTCGTGCGTTCTCCGGCGAAATCGGACAACAGCCCATGGTCTACCCGGTCGCGCTTTGTGGTCTGGATTTCACCTTCGGCCCCTCGCACGAGATCGTGATCAGCGGGAACCGGAATTCGGATGACACGAGGGCTATGCTCACCGCTCTGCGAAAGGGATTTCGCCCAAACCAGGTGATCCTGCTGCGGACACCCGAGAACGCGGCGGCTCTTGCGATGCTGGCTCCCTACACAGAGACACAGCTCAGCATCAATGGAAAAGCGACGGCCTATGTTTGCCGTAACTTCGCGTGCAAGCTACCAACGAATGAGATCGGTAAGATGCTGGAGTCGATGGAGGAATGAGTGGAATCACGTCGTTCCTGACTAACAATGGCACGGAGTTGTCAGGCGGAGATTAAACCCCAACCTGACAACGATGACCAACCTGACAACGACAAAAACCAACACAGAATCCGATCCTACCGAAACCTGACAATCATATTCCACGTGCGAGGCAAATTGACTGACTGAAAGGCAGCCCGAAGGGGTGCCGTGAGTGAGGCGATCAACCCGGTGCCTTCGGCTCCCACCTCCACCGTTTGATTGGACATGTCCCCGCGCGATTGGACGCGGCCCTGACAGGATGTCCATGCTACCTCCCGGCAGCCTCCTCATCAGGGGTAATCAGAATCTTTGCTGCCGCGAAGTTTAGGAGAGATTCGACCGTCTAAATCACAATTCCGGTGACCTCTCCCTCGAAGACCATCTTCCCGTCAACAAATCCCTGGGCTTCAAAGACAGCCATTCTCGATCTCAAGGCTTTCGCTTTGACCACCATGATGAGATCGCAGCCCGGTTCCACACTCCCGCGAAACTTCACGTGGTTCACTCCACCGAATCCGAAAAACTTTTTCCCGCCTGTCTCGAATTTCAGATGATAAATCACTGAACTGATCTGAGCCGCCATTTCGATCATAAGAACGCCGGGCATGATGGGGCGCCCGGGAATATGCCCTCTGGTCCAGAATTCGTCGGGTCTCTGAGTCTTAATCCCCACCGCGAGTCCCTCCTCCAGATCCATGAAAATCAGCCGGTCCAACTGCTCAAACTCATCACGCTGCGCATTCAGCGCGAGAATCTCATCCTTGGTCACCGCCACATTTTCAGTGATGAAGGTGGCAGGATCCACTATCGGTTGGGA
>JAGNMT010000128.1 GCA_017991025.1 Verrucomicrobiales bacterium | reverse complement strand
CCCCTCTCCCGTTCAGGCAAAACTAGTCGCGGGTTCCCTCGCCCGGGCACAGGAAGCAGCCAGGTCCTCCCGGGAAAACCATGCGATAGGAGATCCCCTGTACTCAAGCCAGCTCGAGGAAGCCGACCGGGCCCTCATCGACGCCACCGGGCAACTTGCTGAATGGAATCGCGGCGAAGCGCGAATCCGGACAATCAAGAGGACGGCGCTGATTCTTGCGCTCTTTGCATTTCTAACGTTTCTGATTGTGACGAACCGACTTCGCTATCCGGCAAAGAAAGAGGCGGAAGCACTTTATCTCTCATGGAAAGAACAGCTTCGGGGAAAATTCGACGAGCTTTTCGAACTCATGGACCGGGCCGGAATGGTCGTGGGCTCGAGCATGGACATCGACAGCCGTGGCTACGCCGGCACCACGGCGAAACTCGCCCGTGAGGCGATCAAGTCGGTCGATGAGCTTTTTATCATGTCCGCAGCGACTGATCGGGTCATGTTAGAAGCGGAGGCATTGATATCGCCCCGCTCCCCCTTCGCACAACTGATCAACGGGTTCTCCTCACAACGGTACCACCGCGCAATCCGGCTCCTGAGTGGTGAACCGATCGGTTTTAATGACAAAGATCGGCTCGCCGCCATCCTCCGGATTCCCGAGGCCAATGAAACGAAAAAGCATACCCGCTCACTGCTTGGAAGACTTGAGGACTATGAACCCTTTATGCTCTCTTTTGGTCAACTTATCGAGGCTTACGACGCCCGCCAGACACTTGCGAAAGGACACATCACCCGTCTCTCCGCAGGGATTGACGGTCTCCCGCTGGCGCAGCAGGACCTCTCTGCATCACTTGAAAAACTCTCGGACCATACGGACGAACTCGCCCTCCTCGCGACAAACGACCGGCTTTTCTCTCTTGATTCGCTGCGGACGATACTTCTCCCCGCAGCGGAAAAGAGCCTGACTCTCACTGCCGATCTGGGCAAAACCGACCCGGTCGCCGGTTTCGAAACGCTTCTTCCCGAATCCTCCCGTCTGGCCGCCGAAACCCGTACCCTGGTTGAGAGGGTTGCTCAATTTCGGGATCGTGATCTTCCCCGCATTGCCGGGAGTGTGAAACAGCTTAGCGAACTCGGACGCTCGACGTCATGGATAGACGAAGCCCTCGCCGCACTGGAGACCCGATCCGGCGAGATTGCCGTTGCCGCCGCTTCCGCAAGTGCCACCGAATCGCTCGCCGAGTGGGATGATGATCTCACTCGATTAACCGGACGCGCCCTCAGTAGTGTCGACCTCACCCTTCGCGCCCGTGACGGCATTTTCACGAGACTGGCCTCGGGAAATGAGAACCTCACAAGAGCCCGCCTTGATCTAGGCACCGGACTCGGTTTAGACGGGGATAGCCTACTGATGGAACCCGGCCTCTCTCCGGTCGAAAAACTGAAGTTAGCTCGCCAGAGCATGGAAATAGCCCTTTCGGCCATCGACCGGGGCGAGAAGACAACGGCCCTGCGGAATCTTGATGAATCAGATCGCTGTCTCGACGATTCGGAAGCGCTCATTCAGCTCAGTCGCGACAGTGCGGCGAATCACGCAGGGAAACTCAAGGCATTGCAACAGGAGCACCGGGCCCTGGAATCGGGCATCTCTCCCGCTGCTGAAAAACTGCGGGAAATGCAGGGAAACTATGCGCCGTCCGTGCTCCTCTTTTCCGCCCCTTATGGCGACAATGTGAACGGGCCGCAGACGGTCCTCGAATGTGTGGATCGTGCGACTCGCCGCCTCGCTGTAGCGGCGGGTGAGTTTAATGAAAGTGCTACCGCCTTCACGACCGGCGAACTGATCCGGGCTCAGGGCCTGCTCGAAACCATCACCAGCGAACTTGATTTTGCCAGGCACCAGTTAGCCCTTATTGATGACCATTACGCGGCACTAAAGACCGCTGAGTCTGCCATCTCCCCCTCACTCGAGGAAAAGCGCTCCCGCTACCGTGACCTCGGCGTCCTTGCTTCTGACCGGCGCACCTGCCAGTCGACCCTGACTGAACTCGAAACAGTCACCGCGAAAATAGAAAGTCTCCTGAAAGAGCATGCCGCCGGAGGAGGTGATCCTTTCGTTCGCCTGAGGCAGACTGAATCGGCAGGTCAAACCCTTCAGGCGATTAACGACGGGATCCGCGCTGACTGGAAGGCCTATGAAATGGCGGATACCGCGACCACCGGCACCCGTGCCGCCCTCACCTTTTGCCACAGTTACCTGCGCGAAGCGCAGAGTGACGGTATTCCCGACAGTCGCGTCCTGACAAGGGCAATGCAGCGACACTCCGAACTGACCGTCGAACTTGACGGGATTGTCGTATCCCTGGGCACCGCGCATCAGGAATGGCCCGACTGGTTCAACCGCGTCAACGCCCTCACCGGCGAAGTCGCTAAAGTAAGGAGCACGCTGGAAGAAGAACTCACTGCGGCCCGGGACGCGGTCAGCGAAATCAATGCCGCCTCGGAGTCCGTAGCCGACCTTCATCGCTGGCGGAGCGGTCACTCCGTCTCCATTGACCGAAACGCCGGAATCAACGGACTGGCGAAGGCAAAACAGCAACTCGCCAGCGGACTCTACGCAGAAGCCCGCCAGAATGCGATCGCGGCCAGAGGAAGTGCGATAGGCGAATTGCAGCGGGCCAAGGCAGCTGAGTCGGCGAAAATACTCGCCGCTGCGGCCGCCGTAAGCCTGGCAGCATCGCAAAGCCGCCGTTTATCCTCATCGAGTTTCGGAAGTTCCTCCAGCTCGGGCTTTTCGAGCTCAGGTTTCTCCTCGGGCTCAGGATTCTCGCGATCCGGATGGTAAATTCGTGATCGACCGAAATTCCGTTTGCCGTTCTCCTACTTTTGTAGCATGATCCCGACCCGTCCCTTCGGGCAGCGAAAACGGGGCATTAGCTCAGTTGGTAGAGCACCTGCATGGCATGCAGGGGGTCAGCGGTTCAAATCCGCTATGCTCCACGTTTTCTTTTCAGTCCAGTCTCGCGAGAAACGCTGAGGCAAGGGTGAGAACCGGTAAAAAAAACCGCGACTATCTGTTCATCCCGTCAGGATGGAACACGCCACCAAATCCGGATCGAAAAACCTGACTTGTCGCGTTCTCCCGGCAATCACATCAAATCACACATACGACAGAATCCCTCCATTTTCTGCCTGGATAGCCTTACCCATTCGTCGATCCGGTGTGAAAATCTGGATTCCCGCCACCCGCTTTGCTGTCGCCTTTATTTTTCCGCTCTCTCTCGCTTCGGCAAATCGTCCAACGAGAGACAGTCACGTCGATCTTCCGAGGATCTATGGAAAAATTCAGCTCGTGAACAGTTTCCCGGACTTTGAGGTCCAGATTGTTGATGCTTTTGCCGATCTCCATGTTGAAAAGGTCACCGCCTTTCCGGACGCTCCGGGCAAATGGCAGTTCGTCGAGAGCTTTCCAGACTACAAAATTCAGATTGTGAATAGCTTTCCCGATTTTAAGATCAAGTATGTTGAAAGCTTCCCCGGCGTTGCGAAGTAGCGGATTCCTCGCATTCACGACGATTTCCGCCACCCTTGTCTTGACCTTCCATTCACCAGCCGTCTGCCTCGATGGAGGACCTCATGCGATCCGGTCTTCGCGAATCCCTCGCCGACGAAATCATCAAAAAGCGTCCCTTTGAGAAAGTCGAAGATCTCCTCGATGTGAAGGGAATCGGGCCGGAAACCTTTGCGAAAGTAAAGCCCTATCTCCGGACCGTGACAGGCGGGGTAAAACCCGCACCTTGATTATTGGGCGATTCACGCTTCCCTTACAGGAACATGGATCGTGAACAAAACCTCTCCCGCTTTCTCCAGTCCGACGGCCGCACCGTCATTCTTCCTCTCGACCACGGCACCGCCATTCCTGTGGCCGGACTCGAAGACCCGATAGGGTTGATCGAGAGACTAAACCCTGTTGTGGACGGCTACGTTGTCAATCTCGGCCTCGCGTTTGCCGCCTCGGAAGTCCTCGAAGGTAAGGGCATCTGCCTGCGCACCGACTGCTACAAACCCCGCTACGGCGACAATCTCGATGAAGGCAGCTACCGCCTCTATGGGGCCGAAGAGGCTCTCACCGTGGGGGCACACGCGGTGATGAACATGCTTTACACGCATCACTCAAACGAAGTCGGCATTTTCCGTGAAGCCGCTGAACTCATTAGCGAAAGCCTCGACGCCGATGTCCCCGTCATTCTTGAGGCGCTGCCCTTCGGAATCGGACGCCCGAACGACTACACGGTGGAGAACATCGGCTTCACCGTGCGTGCCGCCGCCGAACTGGGATCGGACATCGTCAAGACCGCCTACCCAACCGGAGCGAGCGTGGAGGAATTCCGCGCCATTGTCGAAGCCTGCTTTGTCCCCGTCATCGTCCTCGGCGGATCCGCGATGGGGGACGACAACGCGCTCCTGACCATGGTGAAAAAAGCGATAGATGCAGGTGCCGCAGGGATCGCGGTGGGACGTAACGTCTGGCAGCACCCCCAACCAGCCAAAATCGCCGCAGCCCTTCATGCCATCGTGCACGATGACGCCACGGTCGCTTCGGCCCTGAAGTGCCTTTCCTGAGCGTAACCCGCTCCCCTCCCTATCCCATGATCATCCCCAGCCTCCAATACGCCGGACGCGTTCTCCGTACCGCTGACAAACGGCATCTCGCCAAGTTCATGTGGAACTTCGGGGTCAAGGGGATCCACTCCGTGAACCTCTACAAAAAGCGAATGAAGGAGGGTGTTTATTTCCCGCCCTTCCTTTACATTTCCATCCTGAACAGTTGCAACCTGCGCTGTCAGGGCTGCTGGGTCGATGTCGACAAACCCCAGGTGAAACTCGACCTTGCCGACCTCAACAAAATCGTCAACGAGGCCAAAGCGCACGGCAATTCGTTTTTCGGGATATTGGGCGGTGAACCCTTCATGCACAGCGAGTTGCTGGATTTCCTAGCGGGGCATCCCGATTGTTTTTTCCAGGTTTTCACCAATGGTCAGCTGATCACGGAGAAAAAGGCAAAACAACTGCGCCAGCTCGGCAATGCAACCCCGCTCATCTCCATCGAAGGCACCGAACTCGTCGCCAATGAGCGGCGCGGCGGAAAAGATGTCCTCAATAGGACCCTCAAAGGTCTCGACCATTGTCTCGAAAACAAGATTCTCACCGGCGTCGCAACCAGCCTGTGTCAGACCAATATTGATGATCTCCTCACCGAAACCTGGCTTCGGAAACTGATCGATCGCGGCGTCCATTATGCCTGGTATCACACCTACCGACCGGTCGGCCCGCAACCAAACGAGGAGCTCGCCCTCACGCCGGAACAAGCGCGCCGGGTCCGGGAGTTTGTGGTGAACATGCGGGTGAAACTGCCCCTTGGCATCATCGACGCCTATTACGACGGCGAAGGCCGCGCCCTTTGTCCAATGGCGAACGGCATTTCCCATCACATCGCCCCGACCGGAGCCATCGAGCCCTGTCCCATCATCCAGTTTGCGACTGAGAACGTCCGCGACGGGTCTATTTATGATACTCTCACGAAGTCAGAGTTCATGAAAGATTTTCGCGAGACGGCGGCAAAGCACACCCGAGGCTGCATCGTCCTCGAACGCCCCGACCTCGTGAAAGCCCTCGCCGAGAAACATCACGCAACCGATACGACGATCCGGAAGACCGCCATGGCCGAGCTTGAGGCGATGACCCCCCGGAACAGCCAGTGGCTTCCAACCGGCGACGAGATCCCGGAAAAGCATCCGGTTTATCGTTGGGCGAAGCGTTTCTGGTTTAATGATTTCGGGGTTTACGACGAGATGGAGAAAGCGGCAAAATAGCGGTGCGGTCTCCATCATTTGCCTGGACCGGTGGTCAGGGCTATGGTCACTCCTTGATGCTTCCCTGGTTCCAAAACGATCAATTCCCCCTCTATCTCGCGCCCATGGCCGGGGTGACGGATCTGGTGTTCCGACGCCTCTGCAAGGAACTCGGCGCTGACGTTATGGTAACGGAGTTCGTCTCCGCCGAGGGGATCATGCAGGCAGACGAAAGGACTCGCATCTACACCGAGTTCGACGACGAGCAGCGTCCGGTCGGAGTCCAACTCTTCGGAGCCGACGGCCCCCGCATGGCCGAAGCAGCGAAAAAGATCATCGACTGGAAACAGCCGGATTTTATCGATATCAACTTCGGCTGCCCTGTGAAAAAGGTGGTTTCCAAGAACGGCGGCTCCTCCCTTCTTAGGGACTGCCCGGTACTTGCCCAGGTCGCCTCGGCGATTGCCAAGGGCGTCGGAGATCAGGTCCCTGTAACGGCTAAAATCCGGATCGGCTGGGATCAGAGTCTCATCAACGCCCCGGAGGTGTGCCACATTCTCGAAGACTGCGGCATGCAGGCCATCGCCATTCACGGCCGTACGCGAGCGCAGGGGTATTCGGGTGAAGCCGACTGGAATGTGATCGACGAATGCAGCCGCTCCGTCTCCATCCCGGTGATCGGCAATGGAGATATCAACTCGGGAACGGATATCGAATATCGCCGGAACACGACCGGCGTCAGTGGCGTTATGATCGGTCGAGCCGCGATGCAGTACCCGTGGATCTTCCGCGACGCTAAACACTATTTTGAGACAGGCACCCACCCCGAGCCCGTCTCAAGTGAGGAACGATGGGAGCTCATCCTGCGCCATGCCCGACTCCTCAACGAGTGGGGGAAATTTCCGTCCGAGCGCCATTCGATGCAGGCGCTCCGTTCGCGCCTGATGGCCTACTCCAGAGGGCTCCGGCACGGCAAGCTGCTGCGCCTTCGCTTCTCGGTCGTGGAATCGATTTCTGAACTGGAAGATATCGCCACCGATTACCTGAGCACCACACTCGAGGCAAGCGAAGCTTTGACTGCTGAAGCAACTTCGATCTGAGAAACCTTGGAATGCGGTTCAATCGACTCGAAGCGGTAAACGCCTTCCAATTTCCTGGCCTCGGTCGTAAGTTGCTCCAGGTCTGCCAGCATCCTTTCCCCGCGAGTTTTCCGAGCCCCCATCTGCCCCCGGAATCGGCGAATCGATCGAACCCACTCCGGAGTCTTCACACAGGCAATCAGAAAAAGCACGAACAGTGAAGCGCAGAAAAAGGCAAAGAAGACGGTGGAAACCGGCGGCATCGGAGAAGTCATGAAAGTTAGTATTCCTATAATATAAACAAATTATTATAAATTTAAAACCAATTATTTAAATTTTCTAAATTTTATTTTACCTTCCTTACCTGCAACTTCGACCTGCGGGTTGAGCTTTTCATCGCACGGGCCTAAGCTCCCGCTCGTGCTCTCCCCAAACGATGCTCTCGGTAATCTCTCCGGCCAAGACCCTGGATTTCGAATCTCCCTGCCCGCCTCATCGGGCAACCGGTGCGGATTATCTGGATGCATCAGGCGAGCTAATCGCGGTTCTCAGGAAAATGACGCGAGGCCAGTTACAGGAACTGATGGGAATTAGCGCTCCACTAGCTGAGGTGAACTTCCGGCGTTTTAAAGAATGGAAACGGCCCTTCACAGAGGATAATGCCCGAGCCGCACTCTTTGCCTTCAAGGGGGACGTCTACACGGGCCTCACACTGGATTCCTATTCCAGAGCCGATCTTCATTTCGCGCAAAGCCATCTCCGCATTCTTTCAGGGCTCTATGGCCTCCTGCGTCCTCTCGATCTGATTCTCCCCTACCGGCTCGAAATGGGAACCCCTTTAAAGACGCCGCGGGGGAAAAATCTCTATGAGTTCTGGGGCAACATTCTCACCGACGGGCTCAATAAGTCGCTCTTAAAATCAGGTTCAGAGGTACTCGTCAATCTGGCGTCGCTCGAGTATTTCGGATCGATTGACCCTCGTGCTATCCAGGGGCGGATTATTACACCTCAGTTCAAGGATTCGAAGAACGGAACCTACAAAATCATCAGCTTTTTTGCAAAGAAAGCACGGGGCATGATGTGCGATTTTGTAATAAAGAACCGAATTGAGGAACCCGAGGCACTTAAGTCCTTTGACAGCGGCGGGTACCAGTTCAATCCTGCATTGAGCGACACAAGCACCTGGGTGTTCACCCGCGACTGAACCGCTCTCCGAAACGCATGCCCGCAATCTCTCAATTTCCTTTCTTCAGCCCGCTCCTTATCGGAACGCTCTCTCTATTACCCTTGCTCGTCGTGGGCCAGGATACCGTAACCGAACCTGCGAAAACGAATCAGGCAACTTCGGGCGGCACTGCCCCCCCTCCCCCCCCTGCCATCTCGACGGCCCCCTCCGT
>JAGNMT010000127.1 GCA_017991025.1 Verrucomicrobiales bacterium | reverse complement strand
GGTAATGACCGGGGCGCAAAGGCCACCGAGTGAGGAATGGCTGTCTCCGCGAAGAAGATCAGATTGGACTCCGGTCTCGGCGGTAGATTCAAGGCCACAAACAGGACCGCATTCACTTTGTTGCTGGAATCGATCAGCGTGTTGTCACGCTCTTTTTCCCGGCCGGATTCAACGGCATGGCAGAGCGGGCAGGGATGCTTTCCGTTGAAGGTTTTCTCCAGCGCCGTTGACAGGGGAACGTCTTGAGAATTCACCGCAAACATCCCGATCCACGCGACCATCTGCAAAGCCAGCCAGTGTCCGCCGAGCAGGTGGATGCCGGCGAAAAAAGCAATCGATCTGGCGAATCCTGTTTTCAACGTGAGCGACGATTAGTCCCCGCCCTAAAGATTGGCAAGCTTTTTAAAAAGAAATTAATCGTCCGGAAAACCTCAATCCTCCAGCGCCGAGATATACCGCTCGGCATCGAGCGCCGCCTGGCAGCCATTCCCCGCTGCGGTGATCGCCTGCCGGTAGATGTGATCGGAGACATCACCGGCGGAAAAAATTCCGGGGATATTCGAGTGTGTCGAATGCCCGTTTTGAACGACATAGCCGCCCTCGTCGAGTTCCACGCCGGAATCTTTGAGGAATCCGGTGTTGGGGTCGTGCCCGATCGCGACAAAGACACATTTCACTTCAAGTTCGGACTCATCACCGGTTTCCCGGTTGAGTAACTTGACGGCACGCATGTCGCCGTTTTCGTCGGTCAGGTATTCTTTAAGTTCGGAATTCCAAACCGGTTCAATCTTTGGATTAGCGAGGGCACGGTCGGCCATGATTTTCGAAGCGCGCAGCTCATCGCGGCGATGAATGAGATATACCTTGCTCGCAAAGCGAGTCAGAAAAGTCGCCTCTTCACAGGCCGAATCGCCGCCTCCGACAACGACCACAGGTACATCGGGGTAAAAGGCTCCGTCGCAGGTTGCGCAGGAGGTCAGGCCATGGCCGACGAGCTCCTTCTCACGCGGAAGGTGCAGCCAGCGCGGACTTGCCCCGGTCGCGATGATGACCGTATGGGCGCGATACTCGGTTCCACCGCTTGTCTTCACGAGAATGGAACCATCGTCCTGTTTCGCAACGCTGGTGACGAGATCGTATTCCACTCGTGTGCCGAACTTCTCCGCCTGCTGCTGCATGCGCAACATCAACTCGGGTCCCATGATGCCTTCGGGAAAACCCGGAAAGTTTTCCACCTCTGTTGTTGTGGTGAGCTGCCCCCCGGGCTGCTCTCCGGAGATGACTAAAGGTTTGAGATTGGCTCGCCCGGTATAGACGGCGGCAGTCCAGCCGGCGCAACCGGTTCCAACGATGATCACATTTTCCATGCCGCGAATGTGTAGGGGCTTCGCTTTTGAAGCAATCGCAAATCCATTTCTTTTGCAGCTTTAATAAAACCTCTGCGGGGATCCCCGAATACTCCGTCACTGTTACCCGATCTGTCAGGCTGCGTGACTTTGGTGATCCAGGGTTTTCCTGACGATCGCAGCCATGTCCTCGAAGCTGTAGGGCTTCTGTACGAAGCCATCGGGACAGGCACCACATTCCCTCGTGAACTCGTTGAGATCGACGAGATAGCCGCTGCAAATGAGCACGGGCAGGTCGGGAAGTATCTCCCGGAGCCCGGCAAAGGTCTCCTTTCCAGAAAGATTAGGCATCGTTAGATCAAGCAGGACAAGGCTGATGGAGTTGCCCCGGGTCCGGCAAATGTCGAGTGCCTCGAGGCCGTCGGCTGCTTCGAGGATCTCGTACCCCAGCTTGGAAAGGAGCGTACGGCCGATACGCCGGACGAGCGCTTCGTCGTCAACAAGCAGGATCGTTTCGCCCTGGCGGGAGGGAGCGAGTTCGGGATTGGCGACTGACGACGCGAGCAGGGCGGGAGAAGTCCCGGCTTCGGCGGCTTGATTGCGGGGCAGATAAATGTCGAAGCAGGTTCCTTCTCCGGGAGCCGAGGTAAAGTCGATCCAGCCGCCGATCTGTTTGACAATACCGAAGGAGGTGGCGAGACCTAGTCCGGTGCCTTTCCCTGGTGCCTTGGTGGTGAAGAATGGCTCGAAGATTTTTGTCTGAACTTCCGGCGGAATTCCTTCGCCGTCATCCTCGACGCTCAGGCAGATAAAATCACCGGGCGAGACGTCGGGATGTGTCCGCAGGTCCGATTCAGTTAACACCCGGTTACTGGATCGAAGCTTGAGTTTTCCACCCTTTGACATCGCGTCCTTGGCGTTGACGGACATGTTCATGATGACCTGACCGAGCATGCCCACGTCGGCCATCGTTCGCCATGGCGATGCTTCAAGGTCAAGCTCGATCGTGATCCGGCGGTCGATCGTGGCGGCGAGGAGGTCACGAACCTCGACAAGGACAAGGTTGGCATCGCAAGGCTTGAGGTCCATCCGGCTTCGACGGGAGAATCCGAGGAGCTGTCGCACGAGTTCAACAGCCCGATTTCCCGCTTTGACGGCCTGGGTGAGGCTTTCACACCCCTCACCGCTCAGGGTTGGACCGAGCTCCATCTGCACGAGCGTGAGGTTGCCAAGAATGCCGGCAAGGAGGTTGTTGAAATCGTGCGCGACTCCACCGGCGAGTTGACCCACCGCCTCCATCTTTTGCGATTGGCGCAGGCCTTCCTCGAGCTCCCGCTGCCCGGTGAGGTCCTGCGTGTTCCAGACCCGGCCGACGAGGTTGCCGCGGAGATCTCTAACCGGAGCGGAGTAAATATGGAGCACCCGACGTTCGGGCAGGCAAAGCGAGACTTCGCAATCGATAAGCTCGTTTGCGGCACGTCGTGCCCGCCATTCTTGCTCGGTTTTGGCGGAAATACCGCCGGGCCCCGTGAAAGCCCCGAGGATCTCGCTTGCCCTTTTGAAATTGAACGTCTCGTGATCGATCCCGAGGAGAGTCAGGAACAGGTCGTTTACTACGGCAACATTCCCGTTGATATCTTCAACGAGGAACCCGTTGTTGGTACTTTCGATAGCTGCCTGGAGCCGGGCCCCGGCGCTTTCGAGTTCGGACTGGCTTTGGTTAAGGCATTCCGTTCGTGTTGCTACGAGTTGTTCGAGACCCTCACGGTGCTGGGCCAGCTCACCGACCATCCGATTAAACAAAGCGGCGAGGCTCCTGGTCTCGTTCGGCCCCTCGATTTCATTCGCCCGCATTTGGAGGTCTCCTCCCGCCACTCGTTGCGCTACTTCGCCCAGGGAAACAAGCGGTCGCGACATCCGCTTCGAGAGATAGACGGCGAGAACACTCGCTACGACGAGCATACAAAGGGCCGCCGCAATAAGCGTCAGAACTGACTGGCGTATTACGGCCGTCACCTCGCTCATAGGCTTCAGGGCGAGCACTACCCAGTCGGAGCCGACATTCGTCACGGAGCCCGGAAGCACTTCACTCGCAAAGACGAAGGATTTACCTTCAGGGGAAGCATAAGTGCCAATCGAATTATTGAGCCATTTCCCCGCCGGGACACTGGAGTCGAATTTCTCCATGAGCCGGGAGGTCTCCCGGCCCGAGAGCGTATTGCCCAGGGAATCGAGAAGGAAGACAGAGCTGCCCCCGTCTATCCTTCCGCCATCGAGAACACTCATGATACGGGCAAATGAAAGTCTCGCTTTGATGACCTGTCGGGAGCTTTCGGGTTCAGCGCTTTTCTGATACTCGACAGGAAGGAAAACGGTGAGATAGAGCCCTTCCTTGCCGAGAATCCGCTGCGGCTGAGATAGCGTCACCTTACCTCGCAACGCACTGCGGAACCAGTCGCTGTATTCCCGGAACGCAGGGTGTTCCGACGCGGTTGATCCAAGGAGGAATCCTCCGGAGTCATACAGACTGATGTCCGAGTAGACCTCATAAATCTTCACGAGGCGGCGCATCTCTTCCAACTTTACCTCAAGACTGCCCGCAGGATCGGCGAGGAGAGGATTGGACTGAAGGGAACTCAATTCCCGGGAGGTTCGATCCGTGACCTCGGCGATGAGACGTCCAAGCTGTCTTGCGGTGTCGGCCAGCTTTTCCTCTTCCTGATTCCTCAGGTTGCGGTTGAGGACCGTGGCCATCGGTACGAGCACGATGATCAGGGGAACGAGTCCCGTGAGCATCATTGAGGCAAGTAGGCGAGCGCGAATGGTGTTCATCTTTAGAGTCCTCCCGCTAACGGGTGAGGACGTCTTAGGGAATTCTTAATCGCCGGTGGAGCTTTCTTTTGGAGCCGTTCTTCCGGGAGTGAGGGACTGCGCGGTCGTTAGCCGGGAGCGGCTCTCGCTGATGAGGCGCAGCATGGACTGATTGACATACTGCTGAATCTCAGCCGGGAATTCGACGAACCTGCACTTCGCCGATAACTCAGGTTTCGGGTAGAGAGCGGGTTCTGCCTGCAGCAATGGACTCACCATGGCCCGGGCTTCCAAATTCGGGGTGGCATAGTTGAGTTTGCTGGCAGTCAGAGCTGAGACCTCCGAAGTGGTCATAAAGTTGATGAAACGCGTGGCTAGAGAGGGATTGGGAGCATCCCGGCTGATCGCGAAGCTGTCCAGCCATAGCGGTGCCCCCTCTTGAGGGACGATGACTTCTATGCCGGGGACAGCGGCAGCCCGCTTGATGGCATCCCCGTTATAAGTCATCACCAGATCCATTTCTCCCGCTTCGAGAGCATCCAGCGCGGAGATCATGTCCATCATGATTCCTGAGAAATCAGGGAAGCGCTGAGCGAGTTTGACGGATGCTTCATCCACCTGTTCCCTGGTCGCTCTTGCGGGATCATACCCCAGGCTCAGTAGTGCTATCCACATGAGGTCCTGCGGCTCGTCGAGCAGGGCAATTTTCAGATCCTCGCGCCAGATCAGATTCCAGCTCGGCTCGACACCTTTTAACCTGTCCGACCGCCCGGCAAGGACAGTCAATCCCCATAGATAGGGGGCTGAATACCGGTTCCTGGGATCGGCGGCGGAATTGAGAAACGGTTCGTAGGGGCTTTCGGCGCTTAATTCTTTTGAGGCGAGTTCGCTTAGAAAGCGGAGCTCGATAAGTTCCTGCAAGGTCTTCTCGTCGGCGACAACGACGTCGTAAGCATCTGGTTTTGAACCCAATTCCTGTTTGAGTTGCTCTGAATTCTCCACCTCAGTGACGATTACCGTCGCCCCACACTCTTTCTCGAAGCGTTCAATGACGTCCGGGGCGAGATATTCCTCCCAGATGAGGAGGGAGAGACGCGGTTTTGCCTCAATTTCGCGAACCCGGTCGTAGACCCGCTTCAAGCCCTGATTGACGGCAAGTTGCCGGG
This sequence comes from Verrucomicrobiales bacterium, assembly GCA_017991025.1. GTDB lineage: Bacteria > Verrucomicrobiota > Verrucomicrobiia > Verrucomicrobiales > DEV007 > Arctic95D-9. The sequence continues at coordinate 3,022 of JAGNMT010000127.1, read as the reverse complement.
CCGGGTTGGATTGTGTGTCGAAGTGGCAGCGTGAAAGAATGGCGGGATCAAGATAGAGAGTTCCGTCCTCCAGAATCTCTTTGCTGAGGAAGGGCTTCGCGGCACGGTTGGCTGAAGCGCAAAATAACTCGTTGGAGTTCGCTGCAGCCACCTCCGCCCGGCATAAGTAGTCCAAAAAAAGATGTGCGGCTCCCGTTCTCCGCGACTCCCGGGGAATCGCAAAACTGTCCAACCAAAGCGGAGCCCCCTCTTCGGGGATGAAGTAGGCGATATTCTCCTCCGCTTCAGCGAGAACCGCCGCATCGCTACTGTAAGACATACTGATCCAGCAATCTCCCGAGAGCAATTTTTCACGGATCTTATAAATATCCACAAAACGCACTCTGAGATCCTCGACCTGTTTTACGAGCATCCTGGTGGCGGCTTCGAGTTGTGCGGGATCTTCCGAGTTGAGGCCATGTCCTGCTGCTTGCAGGGCGGCCGCATAGATATCGAATCCATCATCGACCATCAACACCCGGTCGCTATAGCGCTTGTCCCAAAGGGCTTTCCAACTTTTTTCCGGATCCGGAATTTTGTCCGCGCGGTAGGCTATCAGAGTGGTTCCCCACATATAGGGAATCGAATACTGATTCTCAGGATCGAACTTCAGGTTGAGAAACTGACTGTCCAGATTATCGAAACGAGGAAGCAGCGTTCGATCAATGGGTTGAAGCAACCTCAAATCGATCAGGTCGGCAAGAGTTCCCCCGTCGGTAATGACGAGATCAAAATCGGACGGCCTTGACACCAGGAGCGCCTTCATCTCGTCCATATTGGAAAAGGTCACAAGCTCTACCGCACTGCCGTGCTCCTTTTCAAAACCGGAAATTACCGCCGGGGAGAAGTATTCGTCATAGGTAAGAATCACGAGGGGTTCGATCATCGACGTGCCCGCAGCAACTTCCTTTCCGGAAGGTTGAGAAACACCCGCTGACTCCGGGTTTTCACAGGCAGAAAAAGGGAGCGCCAGAACTGCGGCAATAAATAGCCGCGCCCGCCAACTTCGAATTATTCCCATCACAGAATCCATGCCCCGTAAAGTGTGTTCTAAATTTGTAATAATTATCATAAATTATGCCAATTCAATACTTAAATCAAGCTGAGTTGTTAATAATTTTATAATAAAACTCTCATTTTTAGTTTTCTTTTATGATATTTGATTTAATAATCAATAATTAGCGATAATCGAGAGAGAAGAGCTTTTCCGATTCAGTTGATGTCAAGAATTTAACTTTAGCCAAACCAAACGATGTCAGAAAAGGTTTACATCTCAAAATCGAGCCACGGACAAGGTGTCTTCGCAAAAGAACTCATCGTCCCTCGCGAACACATTTTTTACATGAACGGAAAGCAAATTGATTTTGAACAATCGATTTCCTATATGGGGGAGTACTCCGTTCAAATTGGGGTGAAAACTTACGTCGATCCCATTTCCCCGGCCCGTTATCTCAATCATTCGTGTTCTCCGAACGCCGGATTCGTCAATGATATCTCGTTGATCGCGCTGGACCGGATCCAACCCGGGGAGGAGATTCGTTTTGATTATTCCACAACGATGCTGGAACGGCACTGGGAACTCGATTGCGCGTGCGGGGCCCGTCAATGCAGGCGCAGGATTCGCGACTTTGACCTCCTGCCCTACCCTTTACAGGATTACTACGTACGGCTGGGGGTCGTGCAGGGATTTATCCTGAACGAAATCGCAGCGTTGAATCCGATGGCGGCATAAGCCCTTCAGCGGGTATCTCTATTGCGGGCGGGGCTGCCCGGCGGAATTTGACTGGTTTTTCGTGAGATTCAACGTATTAAAATGAACCTTAATCACCTTCACGAATGAAAGCCTCCTCAATCGCTATCATCGTCACCATCCTGCTCGCGTTGGCAGTACCGGTGAGCGATTATTTCCTGAAAATCGCGAGCTCTTCCCAGTCGCCGTTTCTGAATCGCCACTTTGTGATAGGGCTTCTCATCACGGCACTATGCTCGTTCGGCTGGGTGATGGTGATGCCTCATTTGAAGCTCGCCTATATCGGCGTGATATACAGTCTCACCGTGGTGTTATCGCTGGCGATTGTCGGCACCGTGTTTTTCGACGAAACGCTCAAGCCCGCAGAATGGCTTGGCGTGGGTCTGGCGATTACGTCCCTGCTCTTACTTTATCGGGTGGCCTGATCAGGCTCAGTAAGGGAACTCCTAGACCTGCTTTCGGCCATTAAGAAACCGGAAGTGTAGACTCTATGCCAAAAAGATTTGCCGAAAAGATCGAGTCAAAATTTGCCGTGGCAAGACGCGAACGAGGAAGCGCTGCGTGACCGAGGAGCGACGCCGCCACAGGGATTTCTACCGATCTTGACCCACGCTCCGAGCGAAGCGAGCCAATCTCCAGCCGGGAAAATAACCTTTTCGGAAAAGCTTTTTGGCAAGGGGTCAAAGGGACGCCCATCGACGATCGTCTCACCGGGACGCCGGGGCCAGATTCAGCACGAGAGATGAGGGCAGGGGAGCACGTTGTTCCTTACTTTCGTCGGCGGTGATCGCCTCTACGATAAATCTTTGGACGACACCGATCCGCAGGTAATCCTGCTGAGTCTTCCTTGGCAGATAATCGAAGTCTCCGACCACACTCCGGCAGTTTGGGGAACCACAGCAACAGTCAAGGGTCCAAAACCTTTCAAGCAACGCAGTGGAATAGTCGTAACGGATCTCTTCACCGGGTTTAATCTGCCGGAGGGCGATGAGACAAGTCTCGTCTATCAAACCTGCGTTAGGTTCACATGAATGATTCAGAAACCGGCTCGGAAAGAGCGGATCCACGTATGCGTCCTGACCGATCTGGATGGTGTTTACCCCTTCGTCCGGAAGCCGCATCGATTCCGAAAACGAAACAACCGGGCCAGTGACAAAAAGGATCGTCTCCCGGGGCTCAATCGGCACCCTTGCAAGTACCCCTCGTCCAACCGAAGCTTCACCTATGTACACT
>JAGNMT010000126.1 GCA_017991025.1 Verrucomicrobiales bacterium | reverse complement strand
GTGTTCTTTGAAAAAGACGTTCGGAAAGAGGGAGAAAATAGAATTGCACCGACCCATAATTACCATAGCTTAGCAGATGGGAAAGCTTCTCCTCTTTGCTGGAATCGCCGTTGTGTTGTTTTTGTATTTTCAGGGAAACTCCTCTGGGAAAGTGGACTTTCCGAGCGGCGTAATTTCTTCGTCAACACCAGTGAAGACTCTGTCGGCAGAACAGAAAATCCGGGTTGTCCTTTTCACCGGTACGGAATGGTGTCCGGCCTGCCGGGACCTTGATGGAAACGTAATCACCAGTCCGGCATGGAAGGAATTCGCCGCCAAAGAGATACGCTTTCAATCCGTCAATATTCCGGCAGACCAATCCAAAGCAAAACCGAATGACCTGCGTTTGGTCGATCTCTATGGCGTTCGCGGTTTTCCGACCATGGTCGTTCTCGATGGAGCCGGCAAAGAGCTGAGCCGCCAGGTCGGCTCGGGCGCGCCGGTGGAGAATTACAAGGAGTGGATCCGTCAGCACGCCTCGTACTATTGAAGAAAGAGAAGTGTCTACTCCCTGATGAAGCGGGTAAAAGTCTTGCTCGCGGCGGATTCCTTGCGCAACATGGAAGGAGCGGAACTTCTCCCTCACTCGAGGATTCCCACCCACCCTATCATGTCATCCCCTATAAAAATTCTCGTCGTCGGCTGCGGCCACATGGGCAAGTCCCACGCCAAGGCCTATCACGCCATGCCCGGTTTTGAAATCGTCGGGGTCGTCGCCCGCGGCGAAGCCTCTCGCCGCGATCTGCTCGATGCTCTCGGAACCGACTACCCACAATTCTCCAATTACGAAGAAGCGCTCATCGCGACGAAGCCGGATGCGGTCTCGATCAACACTTACCCTGACACTCACGCCGACTACACCAAAAAAGCCTTCGCAGCCGGATGTCATGTCTTCCTCGAAAAACCCGTCGCCGTGACCGTCGCTGAGGCGCAGGAGATCGTCGATGCGGCAAAAGCGGCGAATCGCAAACTCGTCATCGGTTACATTCTCCGCGTTCACCCGACCTGGGAACGCTTCATCTCGGTTGCGCAGACTCTCGGCAAGCCGCTCGTGATGCGGATGAATCTGAACCAACAGTCCTCGGGCGAAATGTGGCACACCCATCGCATGCTCATGAACTCCATGTCGCCCATCGTCGATTGCGGGGTCCACTACGTCGATGTGATGTGCCAGATGACTCGCTCCCGTCCGATCCGCGTCAGCGCGATCGGGGCACGACTCTGCGAAGATCTCGTCCCCGGCATGTACAATTACGGCCAGCTCCAGGTCACCTTCGAGGATGGATCGGTCGGCTGGTACGAGGCCGGTTGGGGTCCCATGATGAGTGAAGTCGCCTATTTTGTGAAAGACGTCGTCGGTCCGAAAGGCTGCGTCAGCATCGCCGGGGTGAAGGAGGGCGACACCGCGAGCGACAACATCGATTCGCATTCCAAAGCCGCCGCCTTGAAGCTGCATCACGCCGAACTCGGTCCCGACGGGAAGTTCGCCCGCCCTGACGAGATCCTCGACTGCGCCGACGAGCCGGATCACGACGGCCTCTGCGCCCGTGAGCAGGAAGTCTTCCTCAATGCCATCGTCAACGACGTCGATCTCTCCGATCACATGGAGGATGCGATCAACAGCCTGCGCATCGTCCTCGCCGCCGACGAAGCCTTCCGCACCGGCCGTATGGTGGAGCTGTAGATTTATCCCGCAATCGTAACCCCTCCCGAAATTCGCAAAAGAGTCGATGCGGCCATGCCCAAGCCTCGCCTTTCCATCGTCGCGCTGAGTGACACGCATGGCATGCATGCCTCCATGAAGCATGGCATCCCTGACGGTGACGTGTTGATCCACTCGGGCGATTTCTGCGGGCACGGGCAAATGCAGGAGCTTCTCGATTTTGCCGAATGGATGGGCGCTTTACCGCATCCGCACAAGCTCATCACCCCGGGGAATCATGACCGCCCGGTTGAGGAGTATCCCCAAGAGTGCCGTGAGGCATTCGCGGCCCGCGGCATACAGCTATTGATTGGTGAAACGGCGGTTGTGTCGGGGATTCATTTTTTTGGTTCGCCCTACACCCCGACTTTTTTTAACTGGCACTTTATGCGCGAGCGGGGGGCGGAAATTCGCACGGAATGGGAAAAGATCCCGGATGACACCCATGTGGTAATCACTCACGGCCCGCCCTATGGTCACGGGGATTTGACTTGCCCATGGAAAGGCGACCCGCCAAGGAACGCCGGTTGTCTGGAACTGTTGACCCGCCTGCGAACGATCCGCCCTGCCATCCATCTCTGCGGTCACATCCACGAAGGTTACGGCATCACAATTTCCGATGAAGTCCCCGGGACCACTTTTCTCAATGCCTCGATCTGCACGGAGTCCTACCGACCCGACAACGCGCCACATCGATTCGAGCTTTTGCGGTAGGGGCCGTTGGGTAGTTTAATCTTTCTCCACCCGGTTCAGGAGAATTTGCAACGCTCCCCCTGAGCACCAGATCTCAAGTATTAAAAGGGTCAGGGAACCGCCCATAAGAACCAGTGCGGAGATAAAACACACCCAGCCGGTGGTGGACGCCTCCAGCATCACCGCGACCATCGAGGTGACACAGAGGAGAAGACTCGTCGCGCCTGACAATTGCATCCAGCGAATCAGGGTGAGGCGTTTTCTCAGGTTCTCGATCTGCTCGCGGAGGGCCTCGTCTTTCAGTTCCAGCCAGTCGCGGTGCAAGTGTCGCACGAGCGCAGAAAGGTGGAGAAATCGGTTCGTGTAGGCAAGGAAAAGCAGGCTCACCGCAGGGAAGAGCAGTGCGGGGGTGGAGATGTCGAGAGTCATGAGTCGGGCAAAGGAAGGATCTACTATCTGGTAAAGTGATCACTCCCGGAGCAGGATTCCGTCGCCGAGAATTTTCGCCCTTAGGCCGCCTTTGCCGACCAGAGCTTTCAGCGCCCCCGTTCCAAAGGCCTCGTCCATCCAGAGGCACGGACTCGCTTCTTCGATCCCGAGGAAGCGGACGCCCTGAACCTCGAATTCTTTGCCGATGAGTTCATTCAGGTCCTGTCCCTCGACGATAACATTCCGTCGATAGGATTCCGGGCCCTTGTCGAAGACACCAAACTGGTCGCAGAGGCGGCGGTGGGTTTCAATTTCAAAAAAAGTGATCTGGCCCTTGTAGTCCGGTTTGTGATCAAAGTAGCGGTCCCCCCGAATCCCGCTCCCGGCGACGCATTCGAGCGCATCGTCTTCAATCATGGGGGACTCACCGGCCGGCCCACCGTAGTGGCCGACATAGCTGTGATCCGGCGAGAGGAAAAGATGCAGAATTTTCACAGGGGGATGTTACACGGGAAAGAGTTTAATGGCAAAGTGCAGAGTGACGGCTTGGGCGGGGAGAGCGAAATCGGTCTGATTTGCGACCCTCAGTTGACTTCGTTGCACTTTGGACGCTTCGCTTGCCCGTTCCGGGCACCTATCTCGATTCTCTCGATTGTCCATCTTCACTTCGTTCCGATTCCCTGCTGGCAATTCGGTCAGGCGTGGATACGGTCCGGCAGCATTTTCCCATCACAGACCCCCGATCATATGGCCAAAGGACCCCAGAACGCAATTTCCCCGAGCCGGGAAGAGAATTTCCCCGAGTGGTATCAGCAAGTCGTCCGCGCCGCGGACCTCGCGGAGAACTCCGAAGTACGCGGCTGCATGGTCATCAAGCCCTGGGGCTACGGCGTCTGGGAGCAGATCCAGCAACAGCTTGATGTGATCTTTAAAGAAACCGGTCACAAGAACGCCTACTTCCCGCTGCTCATCCCGGTGAGCTACCTCGAAAAGGAGGCGACCCATGTCGAAGGGTTTGCAACCGAGTGTGCCGTCGTGACGCATCACCGACTGGAGCTCAAGGACGGGAAAATGGTCCCCGCCGGCAAACTCGCCGAGCCCTATGTGATCCGCCCAACCTCCGAGACCATCATCGGGGCCGCTTTTGCCCGATGGGTCCACAGCTACCGCGATCTTCCTTTGCTCATCAATCAGTGGGCGAATGTGATGCGATGGGAGATGCGCCCGCGCCTTTTCCTTCGCACCGCCGAGTTCCTCTGGCAGGAGGGCCATACCGCGCACGAAACCGCCGAAGAAGCGATGGAGGAAACGACGACGATGCACGGCGTCTACGAACGCTTTCTCACCGACCATCTGGCGGTTCCCGTGATCGCCGGGGAAAAGACGGAAGCAGAGCGTTTTCCCGGGGCGCTGAATACCTTCACGGTTGAGGCCATGGTGCAGGACAGAAAGGCGATCCAGGCCGGGACCTCCCATTTTCTCGGTCAGAATTTTTCAAAGGCGGCCGGCATCGAGTTCGAAGGCCGTGAGAGCAAACGTGAGTTCGCCTGGACGACGAGCTGGGGCGTGAGCACCCGGCTCATCGGCACGCTGCTGATGGCGCATTCGGACGATGACGGTTTTGTCCTGCCGCCTCGTGTCGCGCCTACGCAGATCGTGATACTTCCGGTCATGCCGAAGCCCGAGCACGAGGGCCCTATTCTCGAAGCCTGCCAAAAGCTCGCGACGGAACTGAAAGCACAGTCATTTCATGGTCGCCCTGTCACGGTCGAAATCGACAAACGTGATCTCGGTGGCGGGGTCAAGAACTGGGAATGGATCAAGAAAGGGGTACCCGTCCGTATCGAAATCGGACCTCGTGATCTGGAAAACGGTGCGGTCGCCCTCACCCGTCGGGATCAGACGCCGAAGGACAAGCAGTTTCTACCCTCTGCGGATGTCGTCTCCGGTATCGTCGGGATTTTGCAATCCATCCAGGACACGCTCCTCGCGCGGGCCCTTGCTTTCCGCAACGCGCACACCGTTGAAATCACGTCGATGGGGGAGTTCCGGAAGTTCTTTACTCCCGCGAATGCCGATCAGCCGGAAACTCACGGCGGTTTTGCGCTCGTTCACTGGGCAGGCACCGCAGAGGACGAGGAAACACTTCAGCAGGAGATGAAAGTGACGGTGCGCTGCATCCCGAAAGACTCCACGCTGCGCGGTGGCGCCGGAACCTGCATCCTCACCGGGAAACCGGCAGAGGGGCGGGTGATTTTTGCGAAGAGTTATTAGGAGACGGTTGGTCGGAAAACTACGCTCCGAGAAAGAGTAACTCCTCGGCCATACGATTGAGGGCACGCCGCGTTTCCGGAAAACAGTCACCAAGACGCTGGTAAATTTCGCGCACCGCAAATTCCTCGGCGAGGGGATGTCGTCCCGCGAGGAGGAAGGCGTTGCGGGCCACTCCCTCGTAATAGTTGAGATCCGGAGCCCCCCTCCGCTCGGACCGGCGCGTGAGAAAATGCGGAAAAAGACCGGTCAATACGAGAAAGCGGTTGCCGCACTGCACTTCGAGGAAAAAGCGCTCGGAGGGGCTGGCATCGGTCATTTTTTCAACAATGTCGACATGGTAGGTGAACTCCGTGTCAGGCACACAACCATTAAATCGTCGGGAGGCGGCCCCGCCACCAGCATGGTCGGCAAGGGTAGCCGCGACGTAGTCGGCGATTTCCAGATCGTCGATGCCTGCGTCCTTAAGGCTACGCCTGACGATGACGTAGAAGTACAACTCGGGCGAAATAGCGAGAGGAGCGGGTAGCTCCAACACGGCGCGAAGGAGGCGATCCTGATCGAGGACCACGGCGAGAGCCCCGGGTTCCGCGAAAAGTTCGGCGAGGAACTTCGACCCCCTCTCCCCTCCGGCCAGTGTGGCGACAATGAATTCGAAATCTCGCGGCTGGAGCCGCTCCCGGCAACTGATCGGCACTGGAATCATAGCATGATGTCAGGGTTCGGCTCTTTCGTAAAAAGTTGGAATGATGAAGAAATCTTAATCATTTGACAAGCACTTCCTGCGCCAGAATCTCTCTCGAAAAACGCCCGCGCTGGAATACCGGTCTCAAGGGATAGACGGATGAACGATCACGGTGATTTGCCCGGTTTCGGCACGACCAGACCCTCTTGACCCGGTAACTACACCCCCTTTAATGGTGGGGTTCTCCCAAGCCCCATCGCTACTCTGAGTCGTAACCTGACCGAACTGCATGCCAAAGAAGATCGCCATCATTGGAGCCGGCCTTTCCGGACTCGCCGCTGCCTTCAGGCTGGCTGAATCTGATTCGCAGATCTGTTTGTTCGAGAAGAGCAAAGGCATCTCGGGGCGCGCCGCATCGCGAACCAAAAACGGATGCCGTTTTGACCACGGAGCGAACTATTTCAAAATAGAAAGCGATGAAGTCGCCCGTCTCCTTTTCCAATCGCTTCCGACTGAAGGACTCTGCCGCATCATGGGCGACATCGACACGTTTGACGAATCCGGCACCATCGCTCCCGGTGATCCGGGGCAGAATGCAGCCGCGAAGTGGACCTATCGTGATGGCATCAGTACACTGGGAAAACTCATGGTCGAGAGAGCGGGCCTGAAAGTGACTGGCGAAACGCTGATTTGCCGAATGGAAAGGTCGAACGCTAAGTGGCATCTCAAGACGGAGAGCGGCGCAATCTTCGGTGATTTCGACGCCGTGCTGGTGACGTTGCCGGCACCGCAGACGATCGGCCTATTGGAGGCGAGTGACTTCGACCCCAGGGTGCGGCAGGAACTTGTCGGTGAGTTAAAAGAGGCGGAGTATCATTGCCAGTTCACGGTCGTTCTCAACTTTCCGGGCGAACTTTCCCTGCCCGGCGAAGCCTATGCCCTGATCAATACGGATCGTCGATACGATATTGCCTGGCTGAGCCACGAAAACCGGAAACCCGGCCGTGTTCCGGAAGGAGAGTCTCTTTTTATCGTGCAAATGTCCCCGGCATGGAGTCTCCGGAATTACGAGCGTCCACGTGATGAAATAATGGCCGCAGCGCTCGCGAAGGTGGTCCCGCTTCTCGGGGCGGACTTACCAAAACTCAACTGGTCCGATTCCCAACGGTGGCGCTACGCCCACCCCATTCGCGCCTCCGCCTCTGAGACCATGCGGCAGGCATCCCCGCTCGGATTGTTTTTTGCTGGAGATACCTTCGTCGGGAAAGGAAGGGTCTCCGGGGCGATCGAGACGGGGTTTGTCGCAGCGCGTGATATCGTGGAGAGCTTCGGCAAGGGATAGTTCAGGAATCCGTTGTTGCGGCTCTCTTTAAGGATTTTCGGGCGGCGCGTCGTCTCCTTCGGTATCCGACCCGTCGAGTTTCACGGCCAGGGCATTCTCTGTCCGTTGATTGTTCCGGCGAGCAAGATGGTCATAAATCAGCTTCATGCCCTGATTCACAGAGAGGTTGCGCGTCGCTCCGGCTTGTTTCGCAAATTGGCATTTTTTTAAAATATCGGAGGCCGGGTAGAGGGTTTCTTCTGCAAGAACTTCGGCGCTCAGGTAGTCTTGCGCGGCCCGGTTGGCGGAGGCACACCAGAGCTCACTTGAGTTTTTGCCGGCCACCTCCCCACGACAGAGGAAGTCGATGAATTGATGAGCGCCAGCAGAGTTTGATGCCTCGCGCGCGACGGCAAAACTATCGAGCCAAAGGGCTGCGCCTTCTTTAGGAATGAAGTAGGCAATGTTCTTGTTTTCCTCGGCCAGCACCGCCGCATCACTGCTGTAGGTCATGCCGATCCAGCACTCGCCCGAAAGAAGCTTCTCCCGGATGCCAATGATATCTTCAAACCGGGCATCCATTCGATCCACCTGGTCCAAAAGAAGTTCCGCTGCTGCTCCCAGTTCCTTCGGGTTTTCGGTATTGATATCAAACCCAAGTGAAAGAAGTGCTGCTGCATAGGAGTCGAAGGTGTCGTCGAGCATTAGGACTCGTCCTTTGTATTTCTCATCCTTTAGCGCATTCCAGGATTGAACCGGCTCGGGAATCAGGTCACTCCGGTAGGCTATCAAGGTTGTCCCCCACATATAGGGCACTGAGAAAGCGTTTTGCGGATCCAGTCTCAAATCCAGGTATCGCGAATCCATATTGCTGAAATTCGGGATCAACTCCCGCTGGATCGGTTTTAGCAGCTGCAGTTCGATGAGATCAGCCAAGCCTCCTCCATCGGAAACGAGGACATCAAAGGCACCCGGCCGCGACTGAAGCAGGCCCCGCATCTCTTCTAAATTCTCGAAGTAGACAAATTCAACCTCGATACCGGTCTCGCTTTCAAAATCACGAATAACCTCAGGGCTGAAGTATTCCTCCCATGTCAGTACTGTAATTTTTTCCGGCTTTACGTCCTCTTGAAGAGAATTCAATGCCGGACCGGCTCCCTTTTCGCTGTTTGAACAACTCCCGAGCATGCAAGTGACAACAGTCACCGCTAG
>JAGNMT010000125.1:2017-8354 GCA_017991025.1 Verrucomicrobiales bacterium | reverse complement strand
GAATCGCGAGGGTGGAAAGCGCGAGGGAGAGAAGTCGGGGTGAAGCCATAGGGGTTAGACGGGGAAATCGCGAATACCTTAACGTTTCCGCCGTGAAAAGCGATTCTCAAGTGACGCTTGTGCGGGGAGAGATCCGCCGTCATAGTCTCCGGCATGAAATGTCCCTGTTTTGTTTTTGCGCTTGCCTTAGTGTCCGCTGGTCTCTCCGCCGGGGATCCTGCCCCGAAGCCGAAAGAATACCCCCTCGGTCCCGATTCTGAGCGCAAGGAGGGCGTGCCGCGGGGAGTCGTGACGAAACACGTTTGGAAAAGCGAAGTCTTTTCAGGCACCATCCGCGAGTATTACGTTTACGTCCCCGCCCAATACGATCCGAAAGGGACCGAAAAAGCGGCCGTGATGGTGTTTCAGGATGGTCATGCCTATGTCGATGACAAAGGTCAGGTGCGGGTGCCGGTGGTCTGTGACAATCTCATCGCTGCCGGGGAGATTCCGGTGATGATCGGCATCTTTGTGAATCCGGGCTGGTTCGCGGAGAAACTCGACGAGCCGCAGAAGTGGAAAGCGCCGGAGGGTATCGGGAGCAATCGGTCAGTGGAGTATGATTCGGTTGATGCCAAGTACGCCGGGTTCCTCGAAAAGGAAATCCTCGCCGAAGTCGGGAAGTCCTATCGCCTCACCGACGACCCGGAACAGCGCGCCATCTGCGGGATGAGCTCGGGCGGGATCTGTGCCTTCACCGTCGCGTGGGAGCGTCCTGATCTTTTTCGCAAGGTCCTCAGCCACATCGGGAGTTTTACGAACATCCGCGGCGGCTATGTCTATCCCGCCTTGATTCGCAAGACCGAGCGCAAACCGCTCCGTGTATTCCTGCAGGACGGTTCAAATGACCTCGACAACGAACATGGTAATTGGCCTCTTTCGAATCAGGAAATGGCGGCGGCGTTGAAGTTTTCGGGCTATGACGCGGAGTTTGTCTTTGGCGAAGGGGCGCATAGCGGCAATCATGGTGGGGCGATTTTCCCGGATTCGATGCGGTGGTTGTGGAGGTCGAAGTAGATTTGGACTGCCAAATTGACAGAAACCCAGAATTATGGGAATATGGAAAAATGAAAACCACTCTCGACCTGCCCGATGACTTGATGCGTGAAATCAAAATTCTTGCGGCGAAAGAGGGGCGAAAACTAAAGGATATCATTTCAGAAGCATTGCGCCGCGATCTGCGAATTGGGGAAGGGGGATCCCGTCCCAGTCTCAGGGATATTGCTCCTGTCTCAGTAGGCCGAGTGCTTGACGCGGATGCACTTGAAGACCGGATGGAGGACATGCTGAATGACCGTGGGCATCGATACTGATTTTCTTGTCCGGCTCTCGATTCTTGAGCATGCGAAATACGAAGAGACGTGCCGGATTCGCGATCAACATCTCGATAGGGGAGACCGGTTTGCTTTGGCTCCCCAGGTCGTTGCCGAATTTGTTCACGTCGTTACCGATACGAAGCGATTTGAGCGCCCCCTCATGATCGGTGATGCGCTGTTGCTCTCGCAGAGCTGGTGGAATGCCGCAGAGGTCGATCAAATTCTCCCTGATAGCGATGCGATAGCATGGTTTCATGACCGAATGGAACGCTATCAACTGGGGCGGAAACGTGTCCTTGATACACTTCTGGCCGCTACCTGTGTGTCAGCGGGAATCAATCATCTGATCACTGGGAATCCCTCCGATTATAGGATCTTCCCGGAGCTGGAGCTTATCGGAATGTAGGAAGAGCGGGTACGCCCCTCATTTCACCTGTCCGCTCCCGTTCACGAGATACTTGTAGCTGCAGAGCTCCTCCAGCGCCATCGGTCCGCGGGCGTGGAGTTTGTCGGTGCTGATTCCGATCTCGGCACCGAAGCCGAATTCGGCCCCGTCGGCGAAGCGGGTCGAGCAATTCCAGAAGACGCAGGCGCTGTCGATTTCGAGCTGGAAGCGGGCCGCAGATTCGGCATTCGCTGTTACGATGCTGTCCGTGTGATGAGAACCGTAGTGATTGATGTGGGCGATCGCGGCATCGAGGTCATCGACGATTTTCACTGCGAGGATGTAGTCGAGATACTCGGTTTCCCAGTCCTTTTCGGTCGCGGGTAAAACGCCTGCCACTCCGGCGAGCTTCATGAAAGTCTCATCCCCGCGCAGTTCGACTTTTTTGGCGGAAAGCGTTTCCGCAATGCGGGGGACAAAGGAGGTCGCAATGTCGCGATGGATGAGCAGCGTTTCGAGCGCGTTGCAGACCGAGGGCTTTTGCAGCTTCGAGTTTACGATGATCGCTTCCGCCATGTCCGGGTCGGCGCCTTTATCGACAAAGACGTGGCAGATGCCGTCGTAGTGTTTGATCACCGGCATGCGGGCCATGCTTACGACCGCCTCGATGAGGCTCGCCCCACCGCGCGGGATGATGAGATCGAGGTAGGTATCCATCTCGCAGAGAAAACGCACGCTTTCCCGATTCGTGAAAGGGATGAGCTGGATGCTGTGATCAGGCAGGCCGGCAGGTGCTCCTCCTTCCTGCAGGGCGGTGGCGATGGCACGGTTGGAGAAAATCGCTTCTTTGCCGCCACGCAGGATCGTCGCATTGCCCGTCTTAAAACAGAGCACGGCGGCGTCGGCGGTGACGTTGGGACGGCTTTCAAAAATGATCCCGATGACGCCGATGGGGGTGCGCTTTTTCACGATCTCCAGCCCGTTAGGACGCGCCCACTCGCGGATGATTTCCCCGGTGGGATCATTGAGCAGGGCTACATCACGAATGCCTTGAGCCATGGTCGCGATTCGATCATGATCGAGACGGAGCCGGTCTTTCATCGCGGCGGTGAGCCCGAGTTCATCGGCGGCAGCGAGATCCTTTTCGTTGGCGGCGAGGATGTCGACCTCGCGAGCCATCACCGCGTCGGCCATCGCGAGAAGAATCGTGTTTTTGGCACCCGTGGAAAGTTTCGTCAGAGCATGGGCTGCGGCCCGGGCTTGTTTGCCCATTTGCAGGATCGCCTCGCCTATTTCTTCAGAGGTCATCGTTCAGAGAGTGGCTACGGTTTTTGCCCGGAAGCGGGTGGCAATGCCGCGCCCCTCAACCAGATCAAGGAGCTGCTCGGGGCGGAGCCCGCTCGCAATGAGCGTTTCGATGCCCGTGGAGACGGCGGCCTCGACCGCGCGGAGTTTGCTCGCCATGCCGCCGACAGAAAGGGCACCTTTTTCGTCACGGACAAAATGGAGGACGGACTCGATGTCATCGACGTGAGTGATGATGTCGTCCTCCGACCTGGAATCGGGTCCCATGAGACCGGCGACGCTCGTGAGGAGGATGAGTATGTCCGCCTTCACGAGGCGAGCGACGATAGACGAAAGCGTGTCGTTGTCCCCGACTTTGAGTTCGTAAACGGAGACCGAGTCATTCTCGTTCATGATTGGAATGACCTGACGATGGGGGAGGATCGCATTCAGCGTCGCGAGAACGTTGCCGCTGCGCCTTTCATCCTGGAGGTCTTCGTGGGTGACGAGGAGCTGGGCGACCTTGAGCCCGTGGAGGCCGAACTGGCTCTCGTAAAGGTGCATCAGCCGAGCCTGTCCCGCCGCCGCGCAGGCTTGGAGCATCTCCGTTTCGGTCGGCCGCTGCGTGAGGCCGAAGGCCGGGAGGCCCGCGCCGACCGCGCCGGAGGATACCATGATGACCTCGTGTCCCGCCTTGTTGATGTCGGCGATGGCCTGGGAAAGCCGGGCGATCATGGCGTGGTGGATCTCACCCCCGGCGTTTCGTGTGAGAACCCCGGTGCCGATTTTGATGACGACTCGTTTGCCTGATTTTGCCGCTGCCATGGTGGATGCTGCCTGAGAAAATGCCGTTTCCCGAGGCGGTCGTGACGATATGGCCTCGGGTTGGGGGTGTAAAGTGCAGTTTCCGCTGACGAAACGGGATTTGAGTGAGCTTAGGACTTGCGAATCACCTTCGAAGGTCTCATCTTAACCGCCCTCACTGATCGCCGCCTTCCTTGGCCGATCGGTGTCCCAGGCACCCATAGTAAAATGGATATTACGTCGGCCTCCGAAGCCGAAGGTTCAGGTTCAATTCCTGATGGGTGTATTTTTCGAAAGCGGGAGTTTTATTGACAGGCTGTTGGGATATCAGCAGAATCCGAACCGATGAACGGAATCGGGGTTATCCTTTCTCGGCGTAGCCGTCTGCTGGTGTGCCCTCTAGCGGCGGTGCTCTTTGCCTTCACCTCCTCTGACGCGACCGATCCAGCGTTATCCGATCTCGGGGCCGCCTGGTTTGGGCGTCTCCGCGCCCCCGAAACGAGGACTGCGGCGCTACGTGAATGGGACGCGGCAGAGCGCGCAGCAAGCAAAGAAAGCTACAGGGAAGGCGAGGACACGCCCGAATATTTCGCCGCCACCCATCAATCCATCCGCGTCCTGCGCTGCCCGCAACCGGACCATCCCGACGCCTGGCTTGTGTGGTGGCGCTCGGATTACCATCGCTCCCGCGAAATCCTTGATGGGCTGCTCCCGGAGTCTTACCCTCCCTCCGAAGGGGAGATACTTCGCCGGGCAGAAGCGGAAAAACTGGCGAGTCAGAGGGATGAAGCGGGCCTCGTATGGAAACCCGGCGAACCCTGGCTTGAATCGGTGGGAGCGGTTCTGACGGATGCCGGCGGAACAATTTTGTGCGAATATAATTTCCTCGGTTGCGGGGTGATCGCTGATGCGAACGGGGACGGGATGCTGGACTGGATTCAGTTTTCGAGAATCCATCTCAGAGACAAGACCGGGGATGTCGCCAATCCGGCCAGGTCGCCTGAACGCCTCGCCGACCTGGTGTCAATAGGCCCCATTGATCCGTCCGCCCCGCGAGCAGCGGCCTGGCTTTGTAATCAGCGCACTGAAAAGCAGTCCGTGTTGAGAGAGGGCCGTTTCGATATTCGGGCGCGGGACAGTTCTGGCGGGCTCGATCTTTTCTTTGTTCCGAGAAAAACGGTGGAGACAATTGACGATCCGACCAGGCAGGCGTTCCTCTTGCGGCCGGGGCAGGTGCTTCCCGAAGAGGCCGGGATCGTCGTACTGGGACCTGGTGACCCTGAAGAGATGATCCGCGCATTTGCCCGCAGCCAGTACGCGTGGACGAAGACTTCCGTGGGTTGGGGAAGTGACGGGGCCGAAGAAATACGCCACGGTGAACCTGAACCGGCGACAATCGATTCCGAACGGAAGAATTTCGCGATCCCGGCAGGATTGTTCGAACTCTCACCCCACGAAGCAGCCCTTGCGCTCGTCAATTACAACCGTGACGAGGCGCATCGGGCCAAGTACGATATTGTCATTGATGGCCCGCCACTGCCGACAGTGGAGGCCGGATGGGTGTTCGTGGAGGAGGAACCGGGGTGGGCTCCTTCTTCGGCTTCGGTGTGGTGGCTGCGCGGGGAGCGCGTCGAATGCTGGACCTTCCCTACTGCCGACGGGACGAGTGGGGCGGCAGTCTCTATCCTGCCTGGAGCTCCCGCTGCGAAGTGGATCACGATTCTGCAAAACCTTGATCGGATTCGAACGGTGCCGCGACAGGACGGATTGGCTGCGGAAGCTCACGGTCGATTCGGAGGCGACGATCATACGTCCATTGCCGTCTCGGTGGGAGTCTGGAAACCGGAGCCGAACCTCGTTACCTTCGAGTCGGCGACACCGACCCTCTGGAACGCGATTCGCGGTCCGTACGACCGCCCGGTCGCCGCGGTTCTTGCCGCCACCGCGAGCGAAGGGCCGCGTTTGGGCGATTTCAAGACGAGTTTTGAAGATCGCAAATGGGTCGAGTCCCTGGATGAATGGTTCGATCCTGAACGAATCGGCGAAGTGCCGCCGCCGCTCGTAAGGCAGGCGCTTTTGTTTGTCGGCACCCAAGGAAACAAAACGATCAGGCCACGGCTCGAGGCCGTCCTTCGCCTCTGGGGACCGGGGAGTGCCGGGGAGGAAGAGCTCAGGCTGGCGCGAGCTGAGGAAAGGGGCGCTACCGCTGCGGCTTGGACGCCCCCGTACGATCTCTCCGACGCAGCCACGAAACGTCTCAATACTGCCGTGATCGTCCGGCGCGATCTGGAGAAGCGACTCGCTTCCGATCCCGCCGCTCAGAATCGCGAGATCGTGGAAGCGACGCTCCGTATGCTTGAGGTGCGAAACGACCCTTCCCGGCTCAATGCTTGGGCCGACGAGCCGCGTGATCCGTTTGGCGATTGGGCAAGGCGACGTTTGGAGACGGGAACCGACGTGCCTGTTCCGTAGTGAAGAGGATTATTTTCTTAACGGCCTTGAGGGAGAC
>JAGNMT010000125.1:0-1917 GCA_017991025.1 Verrucomicrobiales bacterium | reverse complement strand
GGGAGACTTTGCGGGAGACTTTGCGGGAGACTTTGCGGGACACGCCCGTTCGGCCTATCCCGCGTCATCGCGTCTAGGGGCCAGTTACTCTTGACGGATAGCGTCTCTTTCGTGCATCCTTCCCTAAATTGATCCCCCCTATGAAAAAAATCATCCCCCTCATTTTCCTGGCGCTTGCGCTCGTCCTTCCCGTCCTTCCTGTGGCGGCCGGACAGAATGACCCGCCGGAGGGCTTTACGGCCTTGTTTAATGGCAAAGATCTCACCGGCTGGTATGGCTGGGGGACCCGCGATCCCAGTGAGCTCTGGGCCATGAAACCCGAGGAGCAGGCCGCTTTCAAAAAGCAATCGGTCGAAGGCGGGGCCGTGGACAAGAACGGGAAGGCGGCGGATGATTTCATCAAAGCCCATTGGCGGGTGGAAAATGGCGAGCTCGTCAACGACGGCAAGGGCCTCTACCTGACAACCGACAAGGACTACGGCGACTTCGAGTTGCTCGTCGACTACAAGATGCTGCCCCTCGGCGACAGCGGCATCTACCTGCGCGGTGTGCCGCAGGTGCAGATCTGGGATTTCACTGAGACTGCCAAGTTCAAACTCGGAGCCGACAAGGGTTCGGGCAGTCTCTGGAACAATAAAAACGAGGCTGGCAAGTACCCGATCAAACTCATGGACAAGCCTTTTGGCGAGTGGAACACCTTCAAAATCACGATGGTCGGTGAGCGTGTCACCGTCGTTATGAACGGCGAAACCGTGGTCAAGAACGAGGTCATGGAGAATTATTTCGCCAATAAGAAGGCCGGTTACATCGCCTTTGCCAAACCCGGTGCCAAGCCCACGGATGCGCCGGAGCAAAAACCCCTCAATGGTTTCTTCCCTGATCCGATCTTTGCCAAGGGCCCCATCCAGTTGCAGACCCATGGCAGTGAGATCCGCTGGCGCAATGTTTTTGTACGCGAAATCGGCGCTGAAGAAGCGAATAAAATTCTCGCTGCCGGCGACGCGGAAGGCTTTGTGGAGCATGTCAACGGCAAGGACCTCAGCAACTGGCAGGGGGCCGTGGACAGCTATGAAGTCAAGGATGGCGCGATCCTTTGCAAGCCCGGTAAAGGTGGCGATTTGCTGACCAAGGAAGAGTTCGAGAACGGCATCATCTGTGTCGAGTTCAAGCTGCCGCCCGCCGGTAACAACGGCATCGCCCTGCGTACGCCGCTGGGTGGCCATAGTGCTTCAGATGGCCTCGAACTCCAGGTGATCGATAGTGACGGCTACAACGCCAAGCAGGCGGCTGCGGGCAAAGCCGGACTGGAACCCTACCAGTACCACGGTTCGCTCTATCATTGTGTCGGAGCCAAGCACGGCTTCCTGCGGCCTGCCGGTGAGTGGAACTGCCAGAAGATTGAAGTGCAGGGTCAGAAAATCAAGGTCACGCTCAATGGAACGAAGATTCTGGATGCCGATATTGCCACGTTTGACCGCAGTCAGATCGCACACCCTCCGAAAGGCCTCGACCACACGAGGGGATACATCGGTTTCGCCGGTCACTCGGACCCTGTCGCTTTCCGCAGCTTCAAAGTGAAGAAGATGTAAGGGGCTTACAGACGGGCGAGTCGGGGCTACACCTGCCTCAGCCCGCACCTGCGCTCACTTCGCGAGGGCGGGGTTGAGGGGCTCGTCCAATCTACGCAACCACCTCCGCCACCGGAGTGCCTTTGCCATCCTGGGTGACGTAGAAAGGCCGTCCCTCGACGATAAACTCGGTTTTAGGGCTGACACCCATGGCCGTCATGACCGTGGCGTGGAGGTCGGCGACGGTCACTGGATTTTCGACGGCGATGAGCGGCCTCTCGTCGGCGGTGCGACCGTGGACGTAGCCCTTTTTCATGCCGCCACCGAACAGAACGACGCTGGTGCCCCC
>JAGNMT010000124.1 GCA_017991025.1 Verrucomicrobiales bacterium | reverse complement strand
TCCCGCCTCTTTTTGGTCGGGTTGGCAGAGTTATTTTCAGGGGAGCGGGTTGCCCTGGCTGCTGGCGATCTCGATTTTTCTACTAACTTCGGGGCGGCGGGGCCTTTTTCTCCAGGTCGCGACACTGTTTATAGCCCATAGTCTTTCCCTTGGCCTGGTGGCCTTGAAGTTCACGCCCGTGCCGGATTGGACGTCAATGGCACTCGTTGTTCTGATCGCGGTGATCAGCGTCGAGGCACTGTGCCACCGCGAGATCCGCTGGTGGCGGCTGCCGCTCGTCACGGTGGCCGGATTATTCGCGGGGGGTGACATTGCCGGGACCCCTGCCTTCCGTCTTTGTTTTGCAGGGGATGCCTTCAGTGCGGGGGCGGTTATCGAGTATCTTCTCGGCACGGGGAGCGCCTTTGCCCTCGTTACCGTGATCAGTGCGTCGGTTTTTATACAGCTCAGCCGCTTCGAGTGGTATCGCCGGGCGGTGGTTCAGCCTGTCGCCGTGATCCTGGTCGGATACGCCCTTTTTGTGGGGGTAGAGAAATTTTTATAAAATTTCCGGTTCGACAAAGGCCCTATTCGGCTCCTGAATGAGGCCCGTTGAGCAAGTCACCAACAACTGCGCCCGCGCCTTCCGGCTATCAGGTTCTCATTGCAGGGATTCTGTCTCTGGTTGCGTTCCTGCCCGGATGCGCGCTATGGGAGACACCAAAAGTCGATCCGGCCGCAGTGGTGGGTAATATTCCCTCACGATGGACGAGCGGCGGAGGGGCCATCCCTGGATTGGCCGTGACCGGCTGGCTCGCAGATTTCGGGTCTCCCCCCTTAAACGTCATGGTGGAGGAAGCGATCGGGAGGAACTATGACCTCGCCTCGGCTCGGGCCCGGGTTCGTCAGGCCAGGGAACGGGCGTCAATTGCGGGAGCGGATCGGCTTCCGACCCTCGACGCGGGAGTTCAGACAACGCGATCACAGAATCTGCGCGGAGCTGCCTTCCAGACGGTCCGGGCCAATAATTTCAATTTCAATCTGAATCTGGCTTGGGAAGTTGATCTCTGGGGAAGGTTAAAAAACCTCCGCGATGCCGAGCTGGACCGGTTTTCCGCCGAGAGCAGTCTCTACGAGGCGTCGCGGCTGTCGCTCGCCGGGAATGTCGTCAAGACTGCCTTTGAGATTATCGAAGGGGGGGAACAGATAGAGCTGGCGCGGCGAACTCTCGCCAGTCTGCGGACAAATCTGAAGATCCTCGATGCGAAGCTCGAAGCGGGCGATGCGGCTGACCGGGCCGCCCTCGACGTGAGTCTCACCCGGGCCGATGTTGCCCGGGCCGAGTCGGCGATTTTGGTTTTTCAACGTCGGGTGGATGCCGCGAAGCGGACGCTGGAGACGCTCCTCGGACGCTATCCGGCGGGAACGATTGAGGCGCTTTCCGGCCTCCCCCGGATCAATCGAGAGGTGCCTGCCGGGCTCCCCACGGAATTACTCCTACGTCGTCCTGATCTCCTCGCCGCCGAAGCCCGTGTCGATGCGGCGATGAAGGATCTCTCGGCGAGCCGCAAAGCGCTGCTGCCGGCACTCAGCATTACCGGCGACGGGGGGACCGCGTCGACGGATGACTTCGGTGATCTTTTTAACATCCAGAATCTCGTCTGGGGCATCGGGCAGAACCTGACACGCCCCCTCTATCAGGGTGGCCGCCTGAAAGCGAACATCCGCCTCGACGAAGATCAGCGCGACGAACTCATCGCCAGCTACGCGGAAACCGCCCTGACGGCCTTCCGTGAAGTGGAGACCGCCCTTTCGGCGGAACGCTACCTGAAGGCCCAGGTTGGGGCTCTTTCTACGGCGGTGTCGGAATCACGGCGGGCTGAGACGCTTAGCCTCGGTGACTATCAACAGGGTCTGGTCGATATCATCACCCTGTTGGAAAGCCAGCGTCGTTCTTTTGACGCTCAGAGCGCTCTGCTCACGATTAAACTCGCCCTGATCGTGAACCGGGTTGATCTCTACCTCGCTTTGGGCGGCGATTTTGATCATGCGCCGACCGACAAAGGCGTCGTCCCGGCAACCCCCGTTCCATGAACTCACTGGAAAACGGGTCTTAAAGACGCTCGCTCAGAATACAAGCAACGCTTGGAACTCCGGCCGAACTCCGATCAAACTTGAGAACGTGCCGCTCGGCGACGTAGAACTCAAGCCCGCCAAAAAGGCCGGGCCGTGTTTCAATAATCGCTTCGTGAATTCCGTCGCCATCGAAGTCAGCGAACCTCAGACGTCCATAGTCAGCGCCAACAACCGGCCCAATGGGAACAGTCGGAGCCGCCCTAAAGGTCGGGGTAAATGTGACATGCCTTCCGTTCGCTCCGGGCAAGTCGACAAGGAAGACGACGTCATCGAACGGATTTCGAGAGTCCCAATAGAGACCATAGAATCCAGCGGACAGCCCTCCGATGATTGCCGCTACGAGAAAACGCTTTCTGAATGCAGTCAGTTTTATTGCCATAAATTCGGAAGGGACATGCCCCGAAAGATTTCGCAATTCATTCTACCGGCCCCAACGAATTAGGCAAATCAAGGAGCAGGGTCGCCCCCGGCCCTGTCGTAACAACTGGAAGGTTCACCCGCTCGCGTTCTGCCAAACAGGGCCAGGCCTCATCCGCCTCACAACGAAACCAGACAATCACGCAGGATCTCTCTGGCTTCATCCTGGCGGTCGGTGACGAGAGTCACGAGGGTGTTGCCTCCGAGATGTTTGGCAATGCGCAGGCTGCGGATATTGATCGCCGCGTGTTCCAGCCGGCGGGCGACTTTGGCGAGGGCTCCGGGTTCATTGAGTAACTTGAGAACGAGGGCATCCTCGGAGATAGCCTGAAAACCGGCCTCCTGAAGAGCGCGCAGGGCGGCATCGTAGTGGTCCACCATGAGGATGATGACACCGTTATCGACCGCCCCTTCGGCGTCCATTTCCTCGATGTTGATGCCCGCCGCGCCCAGCGCCTCCGAAACATCGGCGACAACTCCGGGACGATTGGGAACGGGAATAACGATCTGTTTCATGATCCGGAAGAAATAGCGATTTTCAGGTCAGACACAAAGGCATCGATCGTCGCGCGATCCACGTTCGGCACGGTGATGAGGTGGCAGATATCCTCGTAAGGCGCGAGGATCCACTTTTCCATGATGGCCTGCGGCGGACGAGGGAAGACCACGGTGATGGAGTGCTGATGCCGCCACGC
The DNA here is from genome assembly GCA_017991025.1 of Verrucomicrobiales bacterium. Lineage (GTDB taxonomy): Bacteria > Verrucomicrobiota > Verrucomicrobiia > Verrucomicrobiales > DEV007 > Arctic95D-9. The sequence continues at coordinate 5,157 of JAGNMT010000124.1, read as the reverse complement.
ATCGATCCCGATCTCCCGCAGGGAGTCAACCGCGTATTGCGCGCAATCGAGACAACGCGCCACCCGGGCGCGAAGGGCTGCCCCGTCATGAGTCCGTAGCGCATACCAGAGGAGCAAGGGTGTGATCGCATTTCGCGAACCGCTGATGGTCGTGTCGAGCGCGCCGATGTATTCGACGGAGCGGGCGACCCGGTCGACGTGGGATTTGCGGGCCAGCGCCACCCCGCAGGGGAGCGGACTGCCGAGCATCTTGTGCCCCGAGATCGAGAGACTGTCGATGCCATCGGCAAAATTCCACGGAGGGGCGTCATCGACAAAAGGCAGGATCATGCCCGAAAGGGCGGCATCGACGTGGAGGTAATGATGCGGCAGGCAGAGCCGCCCGGTGATCTCCAGAATGCGGTCCACGCGGTCGATCGCTCCGGTCATGGTCGTGCCGGCATTCACAAAAAGTATCGGCGGGGTGTCGCGGCGGATGCGCAAGCTCTCCTCGAGATCGTCGTAGTCCATCTCCCCGTTCGGCTGCGAGCGAATCATGATGTTGCGACTGTGCTGCAGGCGCAGAATTTTCGCGACGCTGTAATGCGTGTCCTCGGAGAAATAGACGATGCCTTCGGGGAAGAGTTCCCGCGCGAGGTAAAGTCCATACATATTGCCCTCAGTACCGCCGTTGGTGACATAGCCCCAGTAGGCCCGGCCGGCACCGCTGATCTCATCCTCGCGGAAGCCGGTGAAGCGCGCAAAATCCGCGAGGACCTCACGTTCGATCGCGTGCGTGTTCATCCGGTAGTTACTGCCCGAGAAAGGGTCGCCGACATTGTTTACCGCGAGGCCGAGAAATCGATAGAGCGGGCGGTAGTCGAACTCCTGACTGCAGGGGTACCCGATCGAAAGAGGGCTCTGCTCGATGAGCCCCTGAAACAATTCATCAAGCTGCTCCTGCGCGGCGGGCGGAAGCACTGCTGCGGTCGGCCCATCGTCAGCGAAAGCCTCAAGTGGAGTGGAAGGAGAAAAAAGATTCATCGAAACCCCGTCAGGGCGCTCTCCGCGATCGTATCAAAATTCGGAACGGAATGCACAGAGAAATCTGACCTCACGCTATTCCAAACCACCCAATTCCTCGATCTTCACGTCATCGAGCAAATAGGTGCCGGGATACTGGAGGAACAAAGTGAACCCGATGCCAGTGGTCTCCGGTGGCGTCAGGATGAAGTGCGGAAACGTATCCCACTGCCTGGTAATCTCATGTGCGCCGATTCCGCTCCAGTGATTGCGGGTGACCGCACCGCCTTTCGCGTCCCGGAAGATCACGCGGGTGCGCGGGGCGATCGGCGTCTCACCGCGCGTGGTGGCATCGGCCTCGTCGGTGTTGACGACAGGGGCCGGTGCTGGATCGTTCCAATGGGCATGCGTGAGGCGGTAACTGGTCCCGGGTTTCACGTCGATGGAAAAGGAGATCGCACCGGTGCCGCCTTCCGGAACCTCGATGCGGAGATGCCCGTCCTCGAGAGCGATGGTGGCGGCGCCTGTCGCAGCCCAACGATATTTCGCGGCGAGTTGATCGGGTTTCACCTGCTCAAAATCACCGCCGGGGAAAAAGCGCACCGTTGACTTGCCGGTGAGAAGGCTGCGGGAAAATTGCGCAAGCGGTCCGCCCGGTGCGATGGCCTGCGTTTCGGCGAGATCACCGAGATCGAGGTTCGCACACAAACTCGGTGCGTAGGCCTTGAGTCGCTCGCGCACGGCCTGGCGCTGCCCGATGAGAGCAAGCAGCGTTTTGGCATCGTCGGCATTACTGCGGGCGTCGGACTCCAATCGCGCGGCGACGAACATGCCGCGCACGGTGGTAAGGAGCAACTCGTGCTGGTCAAGGAGACGTTGCAATCGAGCACGCTCATCGGCGTTGAGATCACCCGCTTTTGCCGTCTCCATCAGCGCCGAGGCCTCATCGAGAATCGGTTCATACGCTGAGAGAATATAAGCGGTCGAGCCGGGACCTGGATGCTTTCGCAACGCGACACGCACCGCAGGCAGGCTCATATCGAGCGGAGAAAACTTTGCCTGGATCAGCCGTGACTCCAACAGATCGTAATAGGACTGCACCGGCACTGCGGCATCCCCGTAGAGCGAACGATAATAGCCGGCCGCGAGCGTCGCGGTATCGACAGCGGGATCCCACATGAGCCGCGCCATCAGAAAATGCCCAGCCCCGAGCTGCTCGTAACTCTGCCCGATGTAGAGATACCCGCCCTCGATCCCGGTCGCGGATTCCGCACGGATCTTTTCGACGAGATGCTTCGTCACCGGGGCGATGAGGTTCAACGAAGAGTCGGGCGAGTAGTAGATGTCATACTTGGCAAGATGCGGCGCGGAGGCACTCCACTGTTCTTCGGCAGCGTGTTCTTCCGGCCATCCGAGCCCCTGATGAAAAGCGGTGTTGGTCGCGTGCACGACGTAGAGATTCGGATGCACCTTCACCGTCACGGGCGGATCGCGATAATAGCTGTAGGCGTAGGCCCCGAGCAGTTTGTCGGGATACTTCACGTCGACGCGTTCCGCGATGGCGTTGTAGAAAGTGATCAGTCGATCCGTGAGGCTCGTGCCGCCATGATCAAGGGCACGGCACTTCTCACAAGTGCAGAATCCACTGCCGTCATTGGGCGAAAGGGAAAACATGTCGCGGCCAGGCTGTTCGTCGAAAAAAGCGATGGCGGCTTTGGCAAAAACCTCGACCACTTCGGGATTCGAGGTGCAGACCTGACCGCCGTGATGCTCCATGTAATAAGCCGTCCTTCTCTCACCATCGATCTCCGCAAACCACTCGGGATGCTCCTTCCCGTAGGTCTCCACCGGCATGATCTGAAACCACGCATGACTGTGCGCCACGGTATGGCTGTGCCCAAGCAGGAGACGACGTCCGAAGAGATCATCCCCGCACTTTTCCTCCGGTGAATAGGCGAGGCGCCGATAGGACCATGCCGGAGCGGTCTCGATATCGAGGTCAGGCACGGTGACCCGCTCGTGTTTCGGCACGAGGGTGCCGAGCTTGTCGTGCCACAGAAACCGGATGCCGAGGCAGCGCTCCAGAAAATCGCAGACACCACTCATGCTCCCCGTCTGCGTGGCGCTGGTGCGCTTCGGTCGCAGGGAGCCCCGCAGAAGATCACGGCCAACGATATGGATGTCCGCCCCAACCGTTTCCAGCCGATAGCCTTCAGGATCGAGACCCTCCGCCGTCACCCCGGCGAGCGCTGACCATTGATTGACTCCGATGAAAAAATGTTTCCGACCTTGGGTGGGTTGCGAAACCTGCGGCAGCTCCAGCCCGGACGATTGCCCGATCCAGGTCTTTAACTCACGGGCCGCGAGAGACGTCGCGGCATTTGCCTCAAGGGCGCAGACGATTTCGTAATCGCTACGACCGTCTTCGATGAGCAGGCGTTCCTGCGCACCTGCCGCGGTGACGAAGAGAAGCAACAGAAGCCGACTTACGCGAAGATAGCGCCGATGCATTGAGGGAGGGCGGAATAAAAAGGCGAACCCTGCCCCATCAACGCTCCACCTCATCAAACATCGCCGACGAGTCATCGAGTCCATCACGGAGCAGCATGAAGTCCCCGCAATTCGCGAGCAGTTGCGCTCCCTGATCGCGGCGCTTCCTCATGTCGTCGACCGTTCCAGACGGACAACCCCAGGCGACGCCGTGCCTTTTCGCAGCAGCGGCGACAGTGACGAAAGCCGCCTCTAGCATCGTCCCGTCCGTATCACCGGCGAGTTGATAACGCAATCCGAGATCACCGGGACCGACAAAAAGCATATCGACGCCGGGCACCGCCGCGATTTCCTCGACATTTTCAACCGCCTCGGGGGTCTCGATTTGCACCACGAGAAAGGTCTCCCGGTTCGCCCATTCGGTGTATTTGATGTTGTCCGAAGTGATGCGGTAGTCCGAATCAAAACCGGCATTGTCGAGCCCCCGATCGCCGAGAGGAGGAAACTTCACAGCCTGCACGAGAGCTCTCGCTTTCTCCGCCGTGGACACGTGCGGAATCATAAGACCGGCCGCGCCTTCTTCGAGATAGCGATAGAGACCCGTCTTCTCAAGCGTAGGCGCTCGCAGGAGGCAGTCGATGTCGTAAATCCGGAAGTGGGCCATGAGCACCTGCAACTCGCGGAAATCCATCGAGCGGTGCTCGAGATCGAGCCAGATGCAATCATACCCGGCCCGCGCGGCGTGCGCAATGTAGGGCGGGATGTAGCTGCCGAGGTTGGCACAACGGGCGAGGCCGCCTTCGCGGATACGTTTCAGGGTCTTGCTTTGTCTCATCGGGATAACTGTAAAAGGGTTGCCGCCGCCCGAACGCGGGCGTCGAGAAAGGGATCGTCGAGCATCGCCTCCAACTGCGCCTGCGTCGAGTAGGCTTTTGCGTCTGCGGCAAAGGTCGCGGCATAGGTGCGAATCGCGGAATCCGCATCGGTGAGGTTGCGCGTCAGCGAAGCCAGTCCTTCGGCATCCCCGAGCGCAGCGAGGGCATGTTCCAGATAGGCGCGAATGATAGGCGTAGGGGCATCGGCGAGGCGGCTCCGGATCGGTTCGATGTCTTCGGCACCGCCGATGGCCCCGAGGATCCATGCGGAGATCTGGATGCCGTCGGGATTTTTCCCCGTCAGGGTTTTACGAATAAAAGCGAAAGCTTCGGCGTCGGCATTTTTCCTGGCCAGTGCCGCAGCCGCCATAAGACGCAGTTTCACATCCGCTCCGTTGTGGAAACGCTTCCGCATGATGGCCTCGTCTCCCACTTCAAAGACTTTAAACAGACTTTCCGCAGCATGTGTATGTCCAAAAGAATCCGGGCGGCCGAGCACCTCGGTGAGAACACTGACTTTGTCCCTGTCCCCGGCGCGAACGAGTTCACGGGCGACACCACAGAGGTGCTGGGCATCGGTCTCGGTCGCGAGTTTCGGCTCGAGGTATACCTTCGTCTCCTCTCCCTTTCCAGCGAGTGTGAGTCCCTCGGCGGCATGGATGGTGACCCAGTAATTTTCATCTCCGGTGGCATTCAAGCCTTCACGGAGAACCGCAAAGGCCTTTTCTTCGATGGACGGACTCAGTTTCATTGCGGTTGAGGAGGATGAAGATGACGGCTTGGCAGGATC
>JAGNMT010000123.1 GCA_017991025.1 Verrucomicrobiales bacterium | reverse complement strand
AGGGGGGCAATTCCGCCAAAAATCCCTTCACAGGACAGGCCAGCAGCCAGTCAACCAATCCCTCGTTCAGTCCAGCCTCCACACGACGCAAGCGGTAATCCCCGCGATCGAGACGCTCGACTTCAAAAGCCTGGCCGGCCCGCAGGTCGTCCCTCTTCCGAATCTCGGCCGGCAACACCACTTGCCCCTTGGATGAAATCGTCGTTTTCATGCATGGTAAGATACCGTCTTACTTTTTCGCGTCAAGAAAATGATGAGTCTATCACGTTCCACCCACCACCCCCCGCCAGATCTCCGCTTCCCCCGGCAGCCCGAGCCTCCCCAACTGCGCCAATATCTCTGCCGCCTCCGGCTCTATTACGCCCTCTTTCTCCAACTGTTCAACATCCGCCGTATCCTCAGGGAACACCACTCGGGCAATCGCCCAGCAGGCCCAGGCGCGCCAGGATCGCAACTCGCGGCGGGGCTCGACCATGCGGGTCGCGAGATGTTGAAAATGCCGTCGCGGATTCCCGATGAACTGCTCCTCCGTCCGCTGCTCCATGATCCAGCGCATCGCCCGATAGGGCAGCGGCCATTCGCGGAGGACCGCCTCATCGCCGGTAAGATCGGCGGAAAAGGCGCGGTTCAAGAGCAGGATGGCCTGGGCGGGCAAGCCCCGAAGCCAGACCGATTGAGCACATGTCAGGGCGAGATTATAAAAATCAGCCCCGCGTTGACTCCCGGCTGCCCGCATCGATACGGCGGAGAGCGACAAATCTCCAAGGGGAAGAAATGGGCAAGGCGCGAGATCTGTTTCGCCACTCGTCGCCATTTCAGTCGAGGAAAAGAAATTTCCCGAACGAAGACGGCACATGAAAGTCGGGCGTCGTCACCTGCGGATCGATCCAACTGATCCAGTCCTGCACGATACCATCGGGTCCGTGTGAAAACTCCGCCCGATAGACACCCGCGATCATTTCCGATCCCATGAGGCAGCCCAGTTCACGAAGGGATTGCAAGGTGATCGTGCCCTCAACGAGGTAGCCGCCTTCGAGTATCTCTCCGGTAAATTCGAGACCATCAAAACACCACGAGTCATCGAATTTTCGGTGATAAATCGCCTGATAGTCATAGACGCTGCCCCGCGGCTCCATTTCCGCGCCATAGTAAGGGGTGCTGAGGTCGGCGGACGTGGCAAAGAACAATTCGACCCGGTCCGACCCGAGAGCGGCGGCATGGGGCTCCCCCGTTTCGTCGAGGACGAGGTCGTCATCCTCGACGTCGAAACGAAAGCGCAGGCGTTCCTCATTCCACACCGCCCGGAACGAGGTCACCGGACAGGGGCGATCCAGCCAGGGGAAAGAAAAGTCCTCGAGCACGCTCGCTGTGTCCAGATCGAGGGAGGGGGAATAATGAACGGAGTAAGTCTTCATGCGGGAATATGGAAAAGAGCCGGCAATTGAGCAAGATCAGTGATCACCGCATCAGCGGTATCGGTGGCTTCCTCCGGACTGAGACCACCAAGACGCAGGCTGCGCGCGTCTCCGGCAAAAAGACCGGTGCGAAAGCCGAGCTCACGGGCCGGCAGGACGTCTTTCGTCATGTCGTTGCCGAGGTAGAAGATCTGCTCAGGCTCGATCCGAAGCGCCCCAGCCCGCTCCGCGAGTATCTCATACAAACGTCGGGACGGCTTGCCCTCTTTTACTTCATGGGAAAAAACCTGCAGCCCCGGATGAAAACCGAGATCTTCGAGCGTGCCATCGAAGAGTCCCCCGATGACCGGGCGGGTGTAAAATTGCGCGTTCGAGACGATGCCGAGTTGTTTTCCACTCCGGCCGATCGCTCCGATCACCTCATCGGCGTGGAGCATGGGCCAGACCGGATTGAGTTCGCATTCGTAGCGCAGCGCGAGTTCTTCGATCATGTCCGGCCCGGCCGGGGTCACACCGAGAGACTCAAGCATCTCCGCCCAGACCGCCCGTATCTCAACTTCGGGATAGACGACCCCGTGGAGACGGCGCTCCGCCTGATGGCGTTTGATCGTTTCCTGAAAAACGCCCGCCAAAAAAGCACGACTAACGCCGAATTCGGCGCAGACCGAGGAAGAGACACTTTCCACGGCATCCTCCCTGAACTCGCCCGCTTCAATCCCGATATCACCCGCTGCCGAGATGATGAGCGTCCCGTATATGTCAAAGACCACCGCCTCTATTCCCCGAATCGGAATCAACTTCGGTAACATTCCCGTCTCCTGCGGCAGAAGAGGACGCATCATTGCCCTTACATACGCGGCCTGATCCATTTCCTTAATTGCGCAGCAAGTTGAGCCGGGAAGGATTGAGAAACTGATTGAGCACCTTTTTCGTCGCGAGGTGCCGCACCTTTCCAATCGCCCCGGAACTGACGCGGTCATACATCGCCTCAAGTCTGTCTCCATAGTTCGCGAGGCTGTAGACCCTGCGAATGATCTCACGCCGTTCCGCGATTTCCCTCTCGGTGTAAAGTGCGAGCGGAGGGATCGAGAGCCGGTCGAGCAGAGCCGGATTCTTCTTCAGCTTTCGCAGGATCTCGATCTGGAAGGGTTCGCTCAGGACACCGAAGTCAATGCGCCCCTTTTTCACCCACGCTTTGAGCGTCTGCTTCACGGCAGCGCGGGGAAGCTGACAATCATAGGCGAGGTAACTGCGTCGCAGCATCGACTCGACCGCCTCAGAGAGTTCGCCTTCATCGAGCCACTCGACGGGAAGATCGATTCGCTGATAGAGGTTGCCCATCTCAATCCCGTTGGCGGAAAAATCTCTCGTGATGTCGGGCAGATCCCGTCCCATAACCGGCTTGCCGATGATCCAGGGCTCAAGAAATGCCAGCCCGAAGCCCTCCGCGATGCTCGTCGTCACGATAAAGTCCGACCAGCCTAACAAATCAAAAAAGGAATACTCACTGCCATCGGCGATCCCGAAAGTCACCGGGAGCTCGAGTTGCGCCGCGAGCGCGACCCAGTCTTCGTGAATTTTCTGCCATTCCGGATTCTCGGGTGTCAGACTTGTCGCAAAATCGACGCGGTCCCCGTAGATCAGGGCGAGAAGAAGGAGTTCGCCGATGTTTTTCCTCCGGATCCCGCGCGAAGGATACAAAGCAAACAATTTGCCCTGCGAAAAGGGCCGCTCTGCGGGTGTCGTCGTCACGGCGAGATCCGGAATCGCGTTCGGGATGACATGGAGATTTGAAGCGGCAATGCCCGCCGCCTTCAGGAAGTCATGGTCCCGCTGATTGATCGTCGCGTAATGGATCTGTTTCGCGATCGGATAAAGCGTCTCTTCGAAACTCGACTCCGAATCGAAAAAGGACCGCTGACTCGTGTAATTGCCGGGGCGGCCGTCCTCCGCAAAATCGTGCAACTGAAGGACGACCCGCTCGCCCTGCGAAGCAAGTTCGCGGATCACACTCGGAATCAGCACGTTCTTGGCGAGCGTCGGATTGTGAAAATGCCAGACATCCGGTGTCGTTCCGAAATGGGCCAGTGCCTCCTTCTTCAATAACTCGGCGAGGCTCTCGGCGACGACAGGGCTTCCGGTCTTCCGGTAGTTGAGGGCCGGGACGACGCGGACGCCTTCCTGCAGCGCATCGGGAAGCGCCGGTTCGCCGGAGAGAATCACGACTTCGTCTCCGCGTTCCGTGAGGATGTCACGCGCCGCCTCAATCACCCGCGTCACTCCTCCCCGCCGGAGATGGTAATGCACGATCGCGATCTTCCGCTTTTTCTCTCCTCTATCTGCCATGGCGCTTTCGGTATTCCGGTAAGGTAATCATCGGAGGCCGCTCTTCCTCAATTATTTCGCGTGTGACCTGATCGTAACGTCTCCCCTCCGCCTGAAACTGGCGAAAGAGCCCGTGCAACTCAGGTAGGTCTTTTGCCATGCCGTAGGTCTGGAGACGATTCAAAAAACTTTGAAGGATGCCAAAAGACATTTTCCCCAGATCCGTCGTCGATTGATTCCGATGGACGCGCTTGTCGAGGTCGGTCTGGGCAAAGGCTCCGAGGCCGCTCGACTGATAGAGGTCGATCAAATGCGAGGTCTCCACCCCGTAGCCGATCGGAAAAGGCAGGCGCTCGAGCACCTCCCGCCGCACCGCATATTCTCCGGAAAGCGGCTGGATCAAAGCCGTGAGTTCCGGGAAAAACATGGAAAAGAGCGGCCTTACGAGGATCTCCGTGACCCGGCCTCCGCCGGAGGGGCGAACGTCATCAGAGACAGCGAGAGGCCGGTCGTAAAAGGCTTTCACATACTGAACCTCGGGCCGGTAGATGAGCGGAGCGACGAGGGCACTCGCGAACTTGGCATGAATGTTTTTGATGTCCGCATCGACGTAGCAGATGATGTCCCCGCGCAACTGGTAGATCGCCTTCCAGAGATTCTCGCCCTTGCCGGGCTTGAACCCGTATTCGGGAAGGATGTCCGCCGACAGGTAGGTGTCAGCCCCATAACTCGCCGCGATCTCCAGAGTCCGGTCCGTCGATCCCGAGTCGATCACCGCGATCTCGTCAATGAGCGGATAGCGATCCATGAGCTCGCTTTTGAAAACGATGATCTCTTTTCCTATCGTCGTTTCTTCGTTGAGCGTCGGGATACAGAGACTGATCGTGAGTCCCGCCTCGCGCTTCGCACGCACGAGCTCCTGCATGTCCCAGAACTCGCTGTGATGAAACGTATTCGTCTCCAGCCATCCGGCAATTTTCTCGTCAATCTCGGACATGGGTTTAAAAGGAAAATTCACCCGCGTCCATGAACTGAAGCATCGATACGAGCTGGGCAAGACCGTCGAAAATCGGATCAAGCAAAATCGATTCCTCGGGAGAATGGCGATTCTCTCCTTTTGTGAGGCCCAGTGTCAATGAAGGAATCCTGCGGTCGAGAAGGGCCGCCAGTTCGGAAACACTCGGCTCGACCCGCGACTCGACGCCCAACACCAGGAGAATCTCTCCCGCCGCGCGAACGAGAGGATGCTCCCTGCCGAGATTTCCCGGTCGACGACGGGCAATGATCTCGATGCCGATGGTGCTGCCGTTCCGACCGGAGAGACTCTCGACGAGACCGATAATCTCCTCCTCGATCCGGGCGACCCGCTCCGCATCGAGACTCCGGATTTCAAAACGTACCACCCCGCTCCGCGGCGGCACACTATAACCCGAGCCCGACTCGATCGAACCCACGAGAATGCGGGTTTCAGGAGACTCGCGTTGATGAATAGCCAGCATGGACTGCACCAGGGCTGACAAGGACGCAATCACTCCGGAGGTCGCCTCATTGCGCGAGTCATCATCCTGTGTACGCTCCCACTCGACCATGATCTCCCCTCTCGCCATGCCGAGACTGGAGAAACTGAGCCGCCCCAGAGCCATGCCCTCCAGGCAAAGCGCAGAATCAATCTCCCATTCCGAATTTTCGAGGAAAAACCGCATGCCGCGCAGATCACCCCGGCCAAAACTCCGTGTCGTCCCAAGCAGAATGAGATTGGCATCGAGCGCGATCCCGAGTTCTTCTAATATCAAAGGCAAGGTCGCCAGCACCGCGACCCCGAGGCTGTTGTCCGCGAGTCCCCGACCACTCATCACCCCGACACCGACAGAGACGGTGTGATCCTCCATCTCCGCCCAGATCTTATCGACGTGGGCCGCGACGAGCAGCGTGCGCTTCCCCGTTTTTCCGGAAAGCATGCCCGCGACATTGCCCGCCTGATCGAGGGAGATGTTGTTCAGCCCGCACTCAGTGAAGCGGTCACTGAGAAAGCGGGTGATCCTCCCCTCAAAGCCTGTCGGCGCGGGGATCTCTCCGGCCATAACGACATTCGCAAAGAGAATCTCCCGGAGATTCCGGAGCGTCTCCCGGTGACTTAAGACAGCCTCGTGCGGCTTCGATTTGACAGTTCGTTTTCCCATCGGCGGATTCGGGGGAACCTAGATTGGGACGGGATTTCAACAAGGGGGAAATCGGGGGTTTGAATTGGTGCGGTTTGCAACAAAAGAGCACCTCTTTCATCCAAACCCATTCCCCGTCCTAACAGCCTACTTCCGGCAAGCGGAGCGCTTGCCTTACAGGCGCTCAGGGCGCCTGCCCTATGCCTCCTCGCCCCCTGTGATGTCGAGAAACAACTCCTCGAGGGACTGACCTCCCCCGCCAGCGACGCCGCTGCGGATCTCCTCCACCGTCCCCAGCGCGCACAGTTTGCCGTTGTTGATGATCCCGACTCGATCCGCAAGCTCGTGGGCGACGTTGAGCAGGTGGGTTGATAAAAAAATCGTAACCCCGGCTTTGCTGCGGGCCTTCAACTCCTCTTTCACCACCCGCGCATTCTTCGGATCGAGCCCGATCATGGGTTCATCAACAATAATAACCTCGGGCTCATGGAGCAGCGCGGAAGCGAAAGCAAGACGCTGACGGGTGCCGTGGCTGAGATTTTCGATGCGCTGCCGTCCGTAGGGAATAAGCGAAAACTGATCCATCAGTTCCGGTGTTCGTTTTTTTGCGGCGGCGTGATCGACCTGAAAAAGCTCGGCGATGAAGGCCATGAACTCGATCGGGGTGAGCTTGTCATAGAACTCGGCCACGTCAGGGATATAGCCGATGCGCCGCTTCGCCTCGAGAGGATTCTTCTGAATATCGAATCCACAGATTTTCGCAGAGCCCTCCGTCGGTTCGATGAGGCCGGTGAGCAGCTTGATCGTCGTCGTTTTTCCCGCTGCATTGGGTCCGAGAAAAGCAAAAAACTCGCCCCGCTCAATGGTGAGATTGAGACGGTCAAGCGCCAGGAGATCGCCATAGCGCATCGAAAGGTTCGAAATTTCAATCATTCAGACTTTGGGGAAGCATCGCGCTTATAGGCATCGAGAGGAACAAGCAACTCCGAAATTGCTTCAAAGCCAAGATCCGATTCGATTTTTAGTGGCTCCCCCACCTCGCTAAGGTAGACCCTCAGCTCCTGACCGTGCTCCGGATTGCGAAGACGCAGCAGGAAGACCCGCATATCGCGCCCGCCAAAATTGAAGTTACCCATCCGCGCCTCGGTCTCGAGCGTCATCGTCGCCGGATTGAACGAATCGAGACCACTGATCGCCCCGAATCCACCCATCGCCCCCAGTGCCGCGAGCGGAGACACGACTGCTCCCGCGCTGGCGCTGTCATAGTTCAGCACCTCACGTTTGCCCATCAGGACGCGGGCCTTAATGCCGGCAGACTTTCCTGAAAAGGCAAGATGGGCGCTCAGTTCCTGCTTCGGGATTCTTACTGCGAACTCCCCTCCCTCCCTCTCCATCGCCTCGGTGAAGTCGACCGAACCTTTCCAGAAAAGATCAACAAGCGAGGAGGCGCTCCGTTCATCGTAACTTTCCACCGATCCTGAAACCGAAAGAACCCGGGTAACCGCGCCCGTCGCGACATCCGCCCCCGAGCCACCCGCCACCGTGATCTGCCCCCGACGCACCCCGTTTTCCAGCAGCGTCATGTTCGTCGAATCGTTCCATCCGAAAAAGACACGATAGACTTCGAGGGGATCGATCTGCGACATGCGCGACTCGGGCGGAGCCCACACCACCGCGCACAACCAGCCCACGCTTCCCATCCAGAAAAGGATAATCGCAATGGGGAGAAGTCGGGAGAGCATAAGGCGGAGGCTAACACGAATCTGCGGTCGAATTCAATCTGTTTAATCTACTCAAACAACGCATTCCCGATCTCCCTCAGTTCCTCCGGCTTAAGTTTTTGGACCTTCCGATCATAAGTAATCAGCCCGTTGATCTCGCCTTCGACATCGCTCGTCTGGGTGTAGATCCCGGCAGCAATGCCCTGGCGCTTGAGGTCCGCAAGAATGCGGATCGAATCCTTGTAGCGGTCGAGCCATTCAGCCTTGTCTTTGGGAAGACCTCCGTAGCCCCAGTTTTTCGTATCAGGGTTCCAGAGATGTCCCTCGACGGGAAAACCGTGCCCGCCGAATTCGCCGACGACCTTCACAAACCCGTCGAAACGGCCACCCTCGCCCAGCTCGAAGGGAAAGCCCGGATGCGGGTAGCGATGCTCGTCGACAATGTGGCCGGCGGGAAACCAGTTGCCCCCGCTCGCGGCGTTGACCTGGCGGGTCGGGTCATAGCCGACCACCCAATCGACGACCTCTTTCGTCTGATGCTGCCCCCAGGCCTCGTTGAAGGGGACCCACTGGACAATGCATGGATGATTGTGGAGATGGTCGATCATCTGCCTCAATTCAGTCATGAAGTGCAGGTGCGCGTCAGCAGGCCAGGTCTTTTCCGCGGGATCGGGCTGAAGCCGGGTCCACTTCGGATTATCGGTCATCGCACTCACCTGATCCTGCCACATCATCATACCGAGACGATCGCAATGGTAGTAATAGCGGC
>JAGNMT010000002.1 GCA_017991025.1 Verrucomicrobiales bacterium | reverse complement strand
GCCGTTTTTCAGTCTCCGCATTTCAGCGATAGCGTTTCAGCCCGTCGAAAGGTCAGGGACGGTGATTCATCATCGCAGATGGTCGCGTTACGGCATTGCCGGGGGCCGGGTGTTTGATGTAGCGTGATCCTCGTGTTCGGAACGTATGCGACCCGAGTCGCCTCTATTTTCGCTTTTTCATTGGGTATTATCCTGCCTCCATCGGCGTTGTTGGGGCAGGCGTTCGACGATTTTCAGATCCCGCCGCACAGATACGGAGCGATCAAAGGCGGCGATGCGATGAGTCGACTCGTGGGGAAGATCGACACTAGTGAGCAGAAGTTCGGGGAGGGGACCGGGAAGACCCCTGCTCCGCCGCCTTCTTGAGGAACTCTCGATACCGGACTCCCCGCAGGTGCTCCTTTTCTCGCAGACGAGTATTCAGCGGGAATATATCTCCCCGACGACACCGCTCGAGGGCTCCCGGTTGGAGATCTCCGAGGACTTCCGCCACGATTTTGAGCATAACGCCCGCCGCGACAGCAAAGGACACGGCCTTAAGGACTTTGACCTCTCGACCCGCCTTTTCAGGAACCGGCTCAGCTACGTGATCTACGCACAGGCTTTCGAAGAAGCGCCTGCCGGAATGCGTGCCATTGTTTACGAGAAACTCCACGCCATCCTCGCCGCGCCGGAGCTGCAGAGGGCTTCACATATTCCGACCCGGGCGAGCGCGCACGCATCGTCTCGATCCTTCGGGCGACCAGGGATGACCTGCCCGAAGCCTGGCATGCCGGTGCAGCTCGGGCGAAACACCCGTAGCGCGCGTGGCCGCCGGTCGCGGATAATCCGGCACCGGACAACACTTCACCAGATCCTTGAGTTGATTCGGTCTTCGGTCATAAGTCCCCCGGAGCAGGTGTTTTACCGGCCTCCCCGTGAACATCGGTCTGTCACGAATTATTTCATTGCCCACCTCAATTTGAAATGCCGCTGTATCTGATGCGCGCTTTTTAAGAGCGACCTTCCTTCTCGTCGCTTTCGCTGGGTTTCATCTGAGCTTTTTCAATCTCCTTTCAGCAAAATCGGAGTCGTCTGTTAGCGCTCCCCGGCGTCTCAACGGAAACAAAAAGCAGGAAAAATTTCATAAATACCGTATTATTAAGGTATCTTAATTTACAAACCATTCGCCAAACCTGTCATGTCGAGTCCGAGACCCTTGTATTTCGCGCTAATTATTTTCTTCGCTTGTTTCCCGCTCATACTCTGTTCGGCGGAGGCGGTATCGGGAGCGGCTAATAGTGAACTGGAGGGGAAGGTCGACCACTACATCAAGTCCTTGCGGGGAAAGGGGGTCATTCGTGGTGACGAACGGACCGCGTGGCTGGTCTACGATTTTTCCTCCGGGACGACATTGGTCAGTATCAATGAGAGCGCGGCGCTGCAGGCTGCGAGCATGATCAAGCCTTTTATCGCCCTGGCCTTTTTTCATCAGGTCCAAGCGGGGAATCTGACCTACGGCCCGTCGAGCCAGCGCAAGGTGGAGTTGATGATTCAGAAAAGTGATAATGAAGCGACGAACTGGGTCATGCGGCAAACCGGCGGTCCGGCGGCGACACTTGCTCTCTTGAAGCAGCATTACTCTTCACTATGTCACCAGGTCAGTCTTGTCGAATATATCCCGGAGGGGGGAAGTACCTACCGGAATAAGGCATCGGCGGGAGATTACGCGCGGTTTTTGGATGCTCTGTGGAAAGGGCAATTGCCTCATTCTAAAGAGATCCTGCGGGTCATGGCATTACCGGGGAACGACAGACTTTATACGGACGCGAAGTGTGTTCCTCCCGGCACCAGAGTTTACAATAAAACCGGAAGCACATCGATGTGCTGCGGCGACATGGGGATTCTTGTCGCTAAAGGGAGCGACGGGCGGTCCTATCCGTATGCTGTTATCGGCATCATTGAGAGCGGAAAACGCAATACTTCTTATGGATCGTGGATATCACGGCGGGCCGACGTGATACGCGAGGTGTCCAATCTGGCTTATCTGGAGATGAAAAAGCGGCATTCGCTTTGACTTGGGCGGGAAGGGAAACGAGTTCTCCGGGCAAGAGAGAGTCCTCCCCGGGTGATGGTCAATTCTTTGACCCGTTTCCTCCTCCTTTTCCAGAGACGAAGACCGAATTCCCCTGAGAAGGCGGTGTGAACGTTCTTCGAAACCGGACCCGTTCGTCCGTCGTCTCCCGTGTCTCCCGGCGTAGCACCCGCGGGTGCGGCGGGCGTCGTCCTTTCAAATTTGATTCGCCTTGACTCGCTTCGAAGAAGACGTCTAATGGAAGAAGAGTTGGCGTCCCGATTCGCTGGGAATTTGAGTAAGGAAATGCGATGTTCGAAGAATCCGATAGCAGAGCAGAGCAATGGTTGATAGGTGCCGCTAGAGTCGGTCTTATTCTCCTGTTTTTCCTGACGATCACTCCGCTGAAGGGGTTTGACACCGGCCATCACTGGGAACTTACGAGTCAGGTCATGCGTGAGATGGGGTTTAGCGATGATGCTCGACAGACCGCCTGTGTTTCCAACTGGATGCTTGATTATTACAGTTCGAGCCCAACGGGATCCAAGCAGGTCCGTGATGACTTGAGCAAACTCCATGCTGACAATCTCTACGATAGTAAGATGGCCGGTGATTACCTCGCCACGTTCAGCGCCAATGCCCGAACCGCTCTTATTGAGGCTGCCAGCGGGCCTGCTAATGATCGCGAAGTTCTCATGTTGCTCGGCGCCGTAATTCACGTTGTGCAGGATGTTTATTCCCATAGCAATTGGCCCGAGCAATTCACCACGCCGTCTACCCTTTCGAATCACACCTGGTATGGTTCGGGGGGGCGTCTCCCGTCGGGCTTCTTGACCGGTCTTTATGATCCCCACACCTACCTGCCGAAAACGGCACAGCCGGGACATCCCGAGCATGGCTCTTATGAGGGAGGTCTCCACAAGGATGCGCATGATCGAGCGTATTGGCCGCAAGCCTACTTTCTCGCCTACTGCGCCACGCGGGAGTTTGTCGAAGCCTTCCGCACCTGGATCCCGGCGGAACGATGGGAGTCACTGCGACAGTTACAACTCCTGCCGGGGGCTCAATGGGAGTTGGATGGGGATGTCCGGGCGGCTTTCGGCATTTCTTTGTGGATCGACGTGGCGGGTCAGCACGGGCATTGGAAGGGCGGGCAGAGCGGGTATAAGGGACTCTTCGTGAAGAGTGCCATCAGTTTTATTGCCCGCAGTTCGCGCAACGCGCGGTGGTATCGAATGCGACGGGGATATAGCCCGCTGTTGCCCGGGCTCTACGAGCCTGATGCGCTCTCACTGAAACGGGAAGCGCTTCCCGCGGGAATGGCGCTGCAGAAGACCGCCGTGATCCTGCGGGTGGCCGGAGTCCGTGAGATCGGTCCCTCCTTGGACGGAGGCGGGAGAGGCAAGTCTGACTTTTATCTCAATGGAGCCGTTTTTCATGGAGTGCCGGTTCCGAAAGAGGGAGGAGGGCCGGGCTGGAAGGGCCTTCGACCGGCCACGGAGCCCGATCCAACCTGGAACGGTGACCTGATTGAGGTCTTTCGGGATCGGGTCATACAGGAGGCCACCGAAGTGTCAAACCCCTGGCGGGTCATGGCCATCGCGGATGATGCTCGTCTCGCTGCTTCCGGCGGTATCCTGACTTTTGTTTTGCACGTGGGCGAAGAAGACATTGGTCCGGACGACCTTGCCGCCCTCTCGCCCGTTCAGGAGAAAGACCAGAAGGTCAAGCGCTCGGGTCTGGTTTTGCAATATGATGTCAAGCGCAACCGGGTCTTTTTTCCGGAAAGCCGACAGGAATGTGCGGCCGGGCGTGGTCGATTGATCGAAGTGGGGCCGACTCCACAGCGAGGAGTCGCGATGACTCTTGAGGTCTACGAAATTCCAGTGACGAACAGCCGATAGGGTAATAGAGTTCACGATTCGGGGATGGATCTTTGCTCTTCAAGGGGTTGATTGCGGCCGATCACTGCGCTTTACTCGCATTCATGAAACTGGAACCCGGTGGACGCCCTGGAGGAGAAGCTAAATTCTTGATTGGATCCGTCCTGGCAGTGATCGGGGTCTGGCTGTTTTTTGATTCTGTTCAATTCACCAGTGCTCACGGTGGGGTGATTTCGAATGTGCTCGGACGTAATGGCGGCGGAGGAGTGGGAGGGTATCGGGAAACCACCTCGATGGGCGCCCTGCTTCTGCCGTTGTTTGCCGGCGTGGTGGGGCTGTTCTTTGATGTCCGGCAACGGTGGGCCTGGATCCTGACCGGGCTCGGCATTGCCGTTCTCGGAGTGGAGATCGTGAGTCGTTTTCGTCCGGTTTTTGCGGTAAAGGCGACTCATCTTTTTTTGATGATCCTTCTCATCGCTGGAGGGCTGGGTCTCATGTTGCGCGGCTATGTCGAAGATAGAAGGCAGGGCAAAGGTTAAAAGACGATGGCTTCGTATCTGACTATCTTTTCCGCGACCCTTCCGATTTTCCTCGTCGTGGCAGTTGGTTTTATTTTTCACCGGCGCGGGTGGTTGAGCGAAGAAACCGAGATGGGCATGATGAAGGTCGTCCTCAACCTTCTCGTCCCTTGTCTTGTTCTATCGATCATTCCGGGGAATCCGGCCCTTACGGCGGTTTCTTCGGCGCTCTGGGCGATCGGTCTCGGATTTGCCTTGATCCTTGGTGGACTTATCCTTTCCTGGTTCGGCGGACTCGCGAGCGGTCTCCGCACCGGCACCGGATTGAGAACTTTTACGATCAGTACGGGGATTCAAAACTACGGTTTTATTCCCCTTCCGATTCTCGTCGAGCTCTTTCCGGGAAATTCCGGTCCTTCCGGCCTCGTTTTTATTTTCGGTGTCGGGGTGGAGCTCGCCATGTGGACGGTGGGTCTCACGATCATGAGCGGCAAAGCGGGGTGGCGGGCGGTTTTTAACGGCCCTTTCGTCGCAGTGGTGGTGGCCCTGATCCTCAATTACACCGGCGGATTTCACTATGTCCCGCGTATTCTTACGACAACGATGGAAATGCTTGGAAGGTGCGCCGTTCCCATGTCCATTTTCATGGTAGGCGCGACGATGGGTCGCTTTTTCAGGAAAGGAATCTTCAGTGACGTCTTTCGGGTTGGAATTGCCAGCGTAATCGTCCGCCTTGGGTTGAGTGCCGCGCTTATTCTCTCGGCAGCTTATTTTCTCCCCCTTTCGCCCGATCTGAAACGTCTCCTCATCGTACAGGCGGCGATGCCGGCGGCAATTTTTCCTATTGTTCTCGTCAGACTTTTCGGCGGGCAGATCCAACTCGCGATTCAAGTGGTCATGGCCACTTCTTTCGTCAGTCTATTGACTGCTCCGCTCGTAATCGCGTGGGGACTTCATTGGGTGAATCCGTGATTTTCGTTAATCTCACATTAGATGAAGCGAGAACTTGACAATCGGCCGGGAAAAAGTTCCTTACGGACCGCATTTGTGGACGGCAGGATAGCTCAGGGGTAGAGCAGAGGACTCATAAGCCTTTGGTCGGCGGTTCAAATCCGCCTCCTGCTACTGCAAAGCGCTGGGCCTCGTTGTTTTCGCTCCCGGGAGAACTTTAGAAATTTTCACATTTTTCGTGATTTCAAAGGGCGATCAGTGTTCTTGTTTCAAATTCCAGTCAGAGAATAACGAAGTTAGCGAAAATTTGAGAGAAATTCCGGTTGCGGCCTCGTGAAGTCCGCCTATATTCCCGCCCCCCGCTCAGCATAGGTGTCCTGTGAGCGGGCACTTTGTTTGTCTCTCAGCCCCTTGCAGGTGAGAGCATCGAAGCACGAAGGACGCCGCGAATTTTCTAAACTGACGGAAACGTTATGCCCACGATTAACCAACTAGTACGCAAAGGGAGACAGGACAAGCCTGTGAAGTCCAAGTCACCTGCGCTTGATGATTGCCCGCAACGCCGCGGCGTTTGTCTTCAGGTTTATACCCGTACGCCCAAGAAGCCGAACTCGGCGCTTCGTAAGGTGGCTAAAGTCAGGCTCACGAACGGTCAGGAAGTCATTGCCTACATTGGCGGTGAGGGTCACAACCTGCAGGAGCACTCGATCGTGCTTGTGCGTGGCGGCCGTGTGAAAGATTTGCCGGGTGTCCGTTACCACATTGTTCGTGGCGCACTGGACACCCTTGGTGTTAACAAACGTAAGCAGTCGCGTTCCAAATACGGAACGAAGCGACCTAAGGGGTGATGATCTGACTTCGGTCAGATTTTCTCTCCGGCGATACGAATGTTTTAGCTTTTGACTGAAATAATCCTATGTCCCGAAGAAAAAGAGTCTACACAAAGCCTGAGCGGCGTGACGCTCGATACGACAGTCCTGTCGTATCGAAGCTTGTCTCCAAAGTGATGCATCAGGGGAAGCGCGCTCTCGCAGAGCGAATCGTCTACGCGGCAATTGACCGTGCGAACGAGGGTGCTGAATCAGTGGATCCGGTAGAGGTCCTGAATCGCGCTGTCGAAAACGCCAAGCCTCGCGTCGAGGTCAAAAGCCGCCGTGTTGGTGGCGCCACCTATCAGGTGCCGCTTGAAGTTTCCCTGGATCGCCAGGAAGCGCTCGCGATGCGCTGGATTGTGAATGCCGCCCGCAGTCGCCGCGGCACGCCAATGCACATTGCTCTCGCGAACGAGATTCGTGACGCCAGCACCAATCAGGGTGTGGTGGTCCGCAAGCGTGACGAAACTCACAAGATGGCGCAGGCAAACCGCGCCTTTGCTCACTTCCGCTGGTAAAATTCAGTGCCTGCAACCCTACAGACTTTATCTGCTCCTGTTTCGATGAGTGTTGGTCCTAACTCTCCTGATCGCGCGTTTCCGCTTGAGCGGACCCGCAACATTGGGATTGCTGCGCATATCGATGCGGGGAAGACCACGCTCACTGAGCGGATTCTGTTCTACACGGGGATGATTCACAAGATCGGCGAGGTCCACGACGGTCAGGCAACGACCGACTGGATGGAGCAGGAGCGTGCTCGTGGGATCACCATCACTTCGGCTGCGGTGACCTGTGAGTGGATGCAGTTGGAAGAGGCGGGAGTTTACAAGAGTTACCTCGGCGAAAAGCAGCGGGTCAATATCATCGATACTCCCGGTCATGTCGATTTCACGGCCGAAGTGGAGCGTTCCCTTCGGGTTCTTGATGGGGCGATTGTTGTTTTCTGCGGAGTGGCCGGCGTGCAGCCCCAGTCCGAGACCGTCTGGCGCCAAGCGACGCGATACGGCGTTCCCCGTCTCATTTTTGTCAACAAGATGGACCGTGTCGCGGCGAACTTTGACGCGGTGGTCGCGGATGTTCGGGCGAAACTCGGGGCCAATGCCCATCCTATACTCATCCCGATTGGTTCAGAGGAGGAGTTGAAGGGGCAGATCGATGTCGTCAACCTTAAGGCGGTTCTTTATTCGGACAATGATCTCCTCGGCTCCGTTTACGAAGTGACAGAGCTGACTGACCCTCAAATGGCGATCGCACTTGAGGCTCGAAAGTCTCTGCTCGAGGCGCTTGCTGATGTCGATGAAGAGATCGGCCTCATGTTTCTCTCCGAGTCGGAGATTCTTCCTGCAGACATCAAAGCGGGTCTCCGCCGGGCGACGATTGCCAACACGATTGTTCCGGTGATTGGTGGATCTGCTTTTAAAAATAAGGGTGTTCAGTATTTGCTTGATGCGGTGGTGGATTACCTTCCGAGCCCTCTTGAAATTCCTGCGGCTCAGGGCATGAAAGTGGGTGACGAATCCGTCCTCCTCGAAGCGCCGGCGAACGACAATGGCAGGTTTTGTGCCCTTGCCTTCAAGCTTTGGTCCGATAAGTATGCCGGCAGGCTTGTCTTTATCCGGGTATACTCTGGGAAGGTATCAAAGGGGGATAAGGTCTTCAATTCCCGAACCGGGCGTGCCGAACGTATTGGCCGTCTCATCCAGATCCAGTCGAATGATCACAAGGATATCGACACTTGTTACGCGGGAGACATTGCGGCCATTGTGGGTCCGAAAAATGCCCGCACTGGTGATACACTGCATGTTGAAGGCTTCGACATCATGCTCGAGCCTCCGGCATTCCCGGATCCGGTGATTTCAATGGCGGTCGAGCCTAAGACCACCGCCGACTCTGATAAACTTTCTGAAGCGCTTCAACGTCTCGCCGAAGAGGATCCCACCTTTGTCGTCTCGACCAATGAGGAGACCGGGCAGACCATCATCGCTGGTATGGGCGAGTTGCATCTCGAGATCATTCAGTCCCGCCTGGAATCCGAGTTTTCGGTCCGTACGAATGCCGGTAAGCCGCAGATCGCGTATCGTGAGACGATTGCGAAGGCTGCGGGCGGTGAGTATAAGTTGATCAAACAAACCGGCGGCAAGGGCCAGTATGCTCACGTCATTCTCAAAGTTTCACCGAGCCCGCGCGGCAAAGGATTCTCGCTAAACAATCGTATCGTTGGCGGGGAGATTCCCAAGGAGTTCATTGCTGCCTGCGAGACCGGCATCCGCGAGTCACTTAGCAATGGAGTGATCCTGGGTTATCCCGTTGTCGATATTCATGTCGATCTGATCGGCGGCTCGAGTCACGATGTTGACTCGAATGAGCAGGCCTTCAAAATTGCGGCGATTCTCGCCATGCGCGAGGCGGTTGCGGCAGCCGGACCGATGCTCTTGGAGCCGGTCATGAAAGTAAATGTGGATGTTCCGGACGAGTATCAGGGTGACCTGATTGGCGATCTAAATCGTCGTCGTGGTCGCATCTCCGAGGTCGATTCCCGTGGCGGTCTCAGTCAGATCCGTTCTGAGGTGCCCATGTCCACGATGTTTGGCTATGCCACTGACATGAGGAGTCTTTCGAAGGGTCGGGCGAGTTTCTCGATGGAGCCGCTCAGGTTTGAAGAGGTGCCATCCGCCATTCTGGAGCGGATGACAGAGCAGTATGTGTGACGCAAAATCATTAAATTTAAACGAGTAAACTGACATGCAGGGACAAAGTATTCGAATTCGGCTTCGGGCATACGACTCAAGACTTCTTGACAAGTCGACGATGGATATCGTGGAGACCGCAAAGCGCACCGGGGCTCGAATCGCAGGCCCCATTCCGCTTCCGACCCGGATTGAAAAGTTCAGCGTGAACCGCTCGCCCCACGTCAATAAGAAGTCGGCTGAGCAGTTCGAGATTAGAACTCACAAAAGACTCTTGGATATCGTTGAGCCGACCTCGCGGACGGTTGATGAACTGAAGAAGTTGAACCTCCCGGCTGGTGTCGACATCACCATCAAGATCTAAGTGGGCCAAAACCCTTGAAACTTTAAGTAAGGACGACTGCAATGAGCATCGGATTAATCGGAAAAAAGGTGGGAATGACCCGCATCTTCAATGAAGAGGGCGTGGCCGTCGCTGTCACTGTTATTGACATCAGCGACAACATTTTCCTTCAGAAGAAGACTTCGGAAAAGGACGGCTACACCGCTGTCCAGGTTGGATACGGCGATCAGAAAGAATCCCGTCTTAATCGTGCCGAGCTCGGACACCTGAAGGCGAACGGAGGCACTCCTAAGAGGAAGGTTCTGGAATTTCGCTTGGAAAATGACGATCAACTTCCTGAGGTGAGTCATCCCGGACTCGACTTGTTTGACGTAGGCCAGTGGGTCGACGTGATCGGGACGAGCAAGGGAAAGGGCTTTCAGGGGGTCATGCGTCGGCACAATTTCCACGGGCAGCCTCAGGCGCACGGTCACATGATGCACCGCCGGACCGGGGGTGTCGGCGCGGGAACGGATCCTGGCCGTATTTGGAAGGGCAAGGCGATGCCTGGTCGGCAAGGCAATGATCGCAAGACGATCCAGAATCTCCAGATAGTGCAGAAGCGGCCTGAAGATAACGTGATTCTGGTGAGTGGAGCAGTCCCCGGCGCCAGAGGTGGTTATGTCGTGATTCGTCCGGCAAAGAAAAAGGAAGGTCCGGTTAGGAATTTGAAAGCCGGTGCCAATGCGGCCGCAGAAGCCGCGCCTGCGGAAGAGTCCAGCGAAAGCTGATTAACGGGAACCTGATTGAATAGAAGGAAAAATTACAATGGCAGCAAAGACTCTTAATCTCGAAGGCGCAAAGAACGCGAGCATTACCCTCGTGGAAGATGCCCAGCGCGGGCTTCAGGCCGTTCACGATGTGATCGTGGCGATGCACGCGAATCGCCGCAGTGGAACGGCAAACACCAAGACCCGCGGCGAAGTCGCGGCGACTGGTAAGAAGCCTTTCAAACAAAAAGGAACCGGTCGAGCCCGTCAGGGTGGTAACGCATCCCCGATCCTTCGTGGAGGCGGTGTCGCCTTTGGGCCTCGTCCCCGTGACTACTCCAAGAAGGTAAATCGCACGACGCGTCGCCTCGCATTTTCCAAAGTGCTCACCGAGCGCATTGCTGAACAGGATGTGCTGACGGTGTCCAGCTTTGCGGTTTCCGACGGGAAGACGAAGACCTTTGTGAAAGAGGTCAACCAGCTTGCCGGTGACGTGAAGCGGGTTCTCATCGTTTCAAATGATTTTTCGGACGAAACCAAGAGGGCTGCCCGCAACTGCCAGTCTGCGCTCCTGATTTCCGCACATGAAGTGAACACCGAGCAGCTCCTTCACTACAGCAAGATCGTTGTCGTGGAGTCTGCTCTCGAAACTCTGGCCGCCAGGACCGCCAACTGAACTAAGGAAGGCAAGCAAGATGAAAGATATTTTTCAAATCATTGATACGATTCAGTTGAGCGAGAAAGCGACGCTTTTGACCGAGACGAACAATGTGTACGTTTTTAAGGTGGATCGTCGCGCGAATAAGCTCGAGATTCGCTATGCCGTAGAGAAGCTCTTCGGGAAAAAGGTCGCCGCAGTCCGCACTGCCAACTACAGCGGGAAGAAGAAGCGCGAGCGTCGTGCTGATTTCGGCCGGACCAAGAGTTGGAAGAAAGCTTTCGTTCGCCTCGCAGAAGGTGAATCTATCGAATTTGTATAACCGTTAATGCTTTAAAGCCATGGGTTTAAAAACTTACAGACCAATCACGCCGTCAAATCGGTACAAAGTGCTTCCCGATTTCGAAGAGGTGACAGCCTCATCGCCCGAGAAAAGCTTGTGCCGACCTCTCAAGAAGTCCGGCGGAAGGAATAATCAGGGCCGCATCACCTGCCGTCACAAAGGGGGTGGTCATAAGCGGAAGTATCGTCTCATCGACTTCAAGCGCTCACGGCGCGGTGACGTCGCCAAGGTGATCTCGATTGAGTATGATCCCAACCGGAGTGCACGGATCGCACTTATCGAATATGCTGATGGGCAGCGATCCTATATCATTGCTCCGAAGGGACTTGAGGTGGATGGTGTTGTCTCCGCCGGTGAAAACGCGCCGATCAAACCCGGCTGTGCGCTCCCTCTCGGGAGTATCCCCACGGGATCAACGATCCACAATGTGGAGCTCACTCCCGGTAAGGGTGGTCAGATTGCCCGGAGTGCCGGACAGGGCTGCATCCTGTCGAACCGTGAAGGCAATTATGCGCTTGTTAAACTCCCTTCGGGAGAGATCCGGAAGATCCACACCAGCTGCTACGCAACGATCGGGACCGTCGGTAACGGTCAGCACGAGCAGGTCGTCAGCGCGAAGGCGGGTCGTTCCAGGTGGCTGGGAGTTCGTCCAACCGTGCGAGGTATGTGTATGAACCCTGTCGATCACCCCAATGGTGGTGGTGAGGGCAAGTCGAAGTCGGGTGGTGGTCGTCAGCACCTGAAGAGTCCCTGGGGACATGCGAAGGGTCAGCGTACGCGTGAGAAGTATAAGAGCAGTGATCAGTTCATTATCGAACGCCGCAAAACGAAAAAGCGTCGTCGCTAATCCAGTTTGAATTAAGAGAGAAATTATTATGGGTCGTTCACTTAAAAAAGGACCGTTTATCGATCAAAAGTTGTTGATCAAGATCGACGACATGAATGCGACCGGGCAGAAACGCCCGATCAAGACATGGTCGCGCCGGTCGATGATCACGCCGGATTTTGTCGGTCATACCTTCCTGGTTCACAATGGTAAAGAGTTTAACTCTGTCTTCGTGTCCGAGAACATGGTTGGTCACAAACTGGGCGAGTTTTCACAGACACGCAAATTTGGTGGCCACAGTGGTCACAATCCGAAAATCAAGAGTTAGTCCAGCTGCTTCAGCCTGATATTCCTATCCTTTATCTCAGAGATGATCATGTTCTTAACACGTTCCAATGCCAGCCTGCTTTCTGCCGCTCTTGCGGTGGCTTTCGCAGGGGCGTGGGTGTGTCAGGGGCTTGCTCAGGGCTCTGAGGTGCTCGAGGTTCGGGAATTGAAGGCGGCC
Source organism: Verrucomicrobiales bacterium (assembly GCA_017991025.1). Taxonomy (GTDB): domain Bacteria; phylum Verrucomicrobiota; class Verrucomicrobiia; order Verrucomicrobiales; family DEV007; genus Arctic95D-9. Next base: position 19,344 of record JAGNMT010000002.1, on the reverse strand, counting down.
TTGAAGCTTGCTCAGGATCAGCTTGCTGCCGAGCAGAGCCGCAGTGCTGCGGTGGAAGAGCAGCGAAAGGCGCTCGTCGGGAGTCTTGCGGAGGCAGTGCGCGTCAGCGAAGAGCAGATGATTTCATCCCGTGAGACACAACTGAAGCTTCAGGCCTTCGGGGTGGAGCTTTTCACACAGGATGACAACAGTCTCGAGCAGCGTCTTCTTAAGGCGGTGCGTGATTTGGACATCGCCCAGCAGGAGATCGAGCGTCAGTCATCGGCGATCGGCCGTTTGAGCGAGGCCTTCCTGAAGGTTTTGCAGACTTCTCCGCAGCTGTCCGAAAAGCAGAGAGCGGAGGCGGCCGCGGCGATTGCTGCCGCCGGCACCGCGATACCTTCCGGGGGTGTTGAAACTGAGGGTGGGGCGGACCTTTCTGCTGCGCGCGTTGTCAGCATCGACAGTGGTGTCGGGCTTGTTGTTTTTAGTGCGGGGCATCGCAGTGGGCTCAGGGTCGGGACACCGATTACGGTGCTTCGCGGCGAGCGACCTCTCTATTCCGCCATGATCGTGGATGTGAGGGATACAATTTCAGGGGCCGTTCTGCAGGACAGGATGGCGGGCGAGGGCGAGGTAGAAATCGGAGATGGGATCCGGCTCCTTGCTGAGCAAAGAACTTTATAAGAGATAACTACTATTCAGAACCATGGACGTCACATCGACATATAAATTTGCCAGAGTCTCTGCGCGCAAGGCTCGCGACGTGGCGAGAGAAATTCAGGGTCTTCCGGTTTCGGACGCTCTCGATATTCTTAACTTTACCCCGAGAAAGGGAGCGGAGCTCTTTAGTAAGACCATGAAGACCGCTCTCGCTGACGCGGAGAATAATTTTGAGCTTTCCGTTGACGGGCTTTTCGTGAAGAGCGCCGTGGTCGGCGAAGGCCCGACATTCAAGCGTTTCAAGGCAAGGGCTCGCGGTTCCGCGGCGTCGATTCGTAAGCGCACCAGTCACCTCACTGTCGTTCTCTCGAACGAGGGCGGGCCCGAGGCTAAGGCCCCCAAGGCTGCCAGGGGTGCAAAAACTTCGGTGGAACCGAAAGCCGACAAGCCAAAAGCCGACAAGCCGAAAGCTGACAAGCCGGCAGTGGCGGCGAAAACTTCTCCGAAGGCGGAAAAAGCATCTTCCAATGGAGGAAGAGTTGACGAAGCCCGCGGAATGGTCTATGACTCCGCCCCCGCCGAAGTCGACGATCTCGAAGTGATCAGCGGAGTTGGCCCTGTTCTCGCAGAGAAGCTCAATTCCATTGGTGTCTATCGTTTCGAGCAGATCGCCAATTGGACCGAAAGGAATGTGCAGGAATTTGACGAGCTTCTCTCGTTCAAGGGGCGCATTGAGAGGGAGGAATGGATTAAGCAGGCGCAGGCTCTCCTGGCGGAGAAAACCGGCAAGTGATTCACTACCAAAGTAGATTTTTTAATATGGGACAGAAAGTACATCCGATCGGTTTCCGGCTTGCCGTCAGCAAAGACTGGCAGTCCAAGTGGTATGCGCCAAAGGGCGAGTATGCCGAGCAACTGCACGCCGACCTCAAAGTCCGTCGATATCTTGAGAGCAGGCTCCAGAAGGGCGCTGTTTCCAGAGTGGTCATTGAGCGCGCCTGGAATAGTGTTCGGGTGACTCTTCACACTTCACGTCCCGGCCTGATTATCGGTAAGCGCGGTCAGGAGATAGAGGTGATGACCGCCGAGATCAGCAGGATGTGCAAGGGGTCTCAGGTCAAGATCGATATTTTTGAGATTCGTCAGCCGGAACTCGATTCCGCCTGGGTTGCGGCCCAGGTGGCGACACAGCTTGAGCGCCGGGTTTCTTTCCGCCGCGCCATGAAGCGTGCGATCCAGACCGCCATGGATTTTGGAGCCGATGGAATTCGAATTCGTGCCGCCGGCCGTCTCGGTGGCGCAGACATCGCCCGTGCCGAAGCTTACCGCGAGGGTAAGGTGCCGTTGCAAACGCTCCGCGTTCCTATTGATTACGGGTTCGCCGAGGCCGAGACCACTTGGGGTATCATCGGTGTCAAAGTCTGGATTAACAAAAAAGAGGAAGTTCCCGGCGAAGCGCCCAAGCGTCCTCGCCGCGATAACAACGGACGAGGTCCGGGCGGTGGTGGCGGGGGCGGCGGTCGCCCTCAGCGTCGCGACTCCAATGGTTGAACCTCCAGGAGCACATAATTGAATCAGTTTTAAAGAAGAAGGAGACAAGTCATGCCTTTGATGCCCAGAAAAGTCAAGTTTCGTAAGACCCATCGCGGGAGCCGCGCTGGTAATGCGTCACGTGGAACAAAAGTAAGTTTTGGTGAGTTCGGGCTTCAGTGTCTCGGGCGCGGTTGGATAACCAACCGTCAGATTGAAGCCTGCCGTATTTCAATTAACCGTTACCTCAAACGTAAGGGCAAGGTATGGATCCGGATTTTCCCTCACAAACCAGTCACCGGTCGTCCGCCTGAAACCCGGATGGGTAAAGGTAAAGGCCCGGTTGAACATTGGGTAGCCGTTGTTCGCCCTGGAACGATGATGTTTGAGATTTCCGGCGTATCAGAAACCGCTGGCAAGGAGGCGCTTCGTCTTGCCGCCAACAAGCTGGGAATACGCTGCCGCTTTGTGCGCCGCTCCGATCAGTAACCGAATTCACCACCGAGGAAGTATCACGATGTCAAAATCTACTAAAGAACTGCGCGAATTGAGTATCGACGAGCTGGCGACACGCCGTCGCGAACTTAAAGAGGAAGCCCTGATGCTTCGGGTCCAGAAAGAAGCTGGTCAACTTGAAAACCCATTAAGGATTCGGCTTGCCCGTCGCGAAGTGGCGAAGATCGAAACCCTCATGACGCAGAAGCGGGCCGCTTCTCATTCCTGAGGTGATTGGTTTCATGTAGCCGTAACATTTTGCAAGAATTACAAATGAGTGAGTCAGATAATCATAGTGAGGCCGGGCTGCGTAAGACCCGGGTGGGAGTGGTGACTTCCGATGCGATGGACAAGACCATCGTGATTGAGGTCCGTCGCCGGGTTCCTCACCCCCGTTTCAAGAAGATCGTGAAACGCACCTCCACCTTTTTTGCCCATGACGAGACGGGTGAAGCTAAAGTTGGCGACCGTGTTCTTATTGAAGAGACTCGCCCGATGAGCAAGCGAAAGTGTTGGAAGCTCAAGGAAGTCCTTTCTCACTAAGTTGGCGACAGTTTATACAGTTCATTTCCCGAAACTTTTACTATTTTAATATCATGATTCAGATGGAATCCAAGGTGCTGGTGGCCGATAATACCGGTGCCCGCGTTGCAAAGATGATCGGTGTGATCGGGACTCGTTCCCGTCAGGCTCACGTAGGTGATATTATCACCGCTCACATCCGTGAGTCGATTCCAACCGGCAGTGTTAAGAAGGGAGATGTTGTGAGGGCCGTTGTGGTCAGGACTGCTGCTCCTATTCGGAGGAGTGACGGTTCGGTGTTGCGGTTCGATACCAACGCGATCGTTATCATCGACAAAGATAAGAATCCGAAGGGAACGCGCATCTTCGGCCCGGTAGCACGCGAACTGCGCGAGAAAAACTTCATGAAGATCGTCTCGCTCGCGCCGGAGGTCTTGTAATCTAAAGCATCAGTTTTCGAAAGGGTATCAGCATGGCTAAGCGAGTAAAGACACACGTCAAAAAGAACGATCAGGTGGTCGTCATCACCGGTAACCATAAGGGGTCGTCAGGCAAGGTTCTGCAAGTCTTCCCTGAGAAGTCCCAGGTAATTGTCGAAGGTGTGCGCATGATTAAGAAGCATGCAAAGCCCACACAGGACCGCCCGGAGGGTGGTATTATCGAGAAAGAAGGTCCGCTTCACATTTCCAATGTGAAGCTCGCCGCCAAGTAATTTATATAGCCGCCAGGTATTAAGGTCATGGAACCAGCACTCAAAGAAATCTACAAGAAAAAGGTCGCTCCCGGATTAAAGGAGAAGTTCGCCTACACCAATGTCCATCGCATTCCGACACTTGAAAAGGTGGTGCTCAACGTGGGTTTCGGTAAGGCGGAGGATCGGAAGGCTGCTGCTGAGGCCGTTATCGAGGATCTGGGAAAGATCACCGGCCAGCGGGCGGTTCCCACGAAGTCACGGACTGCAATCTCGAACTTCAAGCTTAGAATCGGCGATACGATCGGTGCCCGGGTCACCCTGCGCGGTGCCCGTATGTGGGAGTTTCTCGACCGCTTCATCAATGTCGCCGCTCCCACGATTCGTGACTTTCGCGGCCTCTCCACGAAGTCGTTTGATGGTCGTGGTAATTACACGTGCGGCATCAGTGATCATACGATCTTCCCTGAAATTGAGCTGGATAAAGTGAGCCGCGCTATTGGCTTTGATCTTACTATCGTGACCACTGCCGAGACCGACAAAGAAGCGCGTGAACTACTCACTCTTCTCGGGATTCCTTTCCGTAAGCCCGGATCCGCCGCATAACGAACCAATTTCATTCTTCACCTTTTAACTTACTGGAACCATGGCCGTCGTTAGTGATCCCATCTCAGATTTTCTCTCCCGCTTTAAAAACGCCACGATGGCGCACAAAGAGGAATTTTCAGCTCCCTATTCCAAAGTGAAGGAGGAGATCGCCCGCATTCTCAAGGAGGAGGGTTATCTCTGGTCGTACCAGAAGGTAGGCAATGGAGTCCATGCGGAGATTCAGGCAAAGCCACGTTATCTCGGGACTGCCTCAGCACTGAAAAATCTTAAGCGCGTGAGCCGCCCCGGTTTGCGTCGTTATGTGGGTTGCGAAGAGATTCCAAAGGTGCTTGGCGGCATGGGTATCGCCATTGTTTCAACCTCCAAAGGTATCATGGCCGGGCATACTGCCCGGAAACAGAACATCGGCGGCGAGCTTCTTGCGCTCGTCTGGTAGGAAATCGTCGAATCATTCCTGAAATTCAATCATCGAACAGTCATGTCGCGGATAGGTAGAAAGCAAATCAGTCTCCCTGAAAAAGTGGAGGTCAACGTTCAGGACGGCTCGGCTGTCTCGGTGCAGGGTCCGAAAGGAAAGCTCCAGTGGACTCTCCCGGGTGGACTCGCGATCGAGCGGGATGGTGCTACGCTTGTAGTTACCAGGAGCTCGGAAGAGCGAACCGTCAGGGCTATGCATGGCACGGCGAGAAGCCTTATCGCTAACATGATAGAGGGGGTCCTTAATGGATTTACTCGGGATCTTGAAATCATCGGCGTGGGTTTCCGTGCCGCCGTGAAAGGGAAGGCACTTGACTTGAGTCTCGGATTCTCTCATCCAGTTCTTCATCCTATTCCTGACGGAGTGACCGTCACGGTTGAGAACAACACCAATATTAAGATCGAAGGCATCGACAAGCAGTTGGTTGGTCAGTTTGCCGCAGATGTTCGCGATTATTACCCGCCGGAGCCCTACAAGGGAAAAGGGGTTCGCTACAAGGGAGAGAAGGTTCGCCGTAAGCAGGGTAAGAGCGTGAAGAGGTAATTTTAAACTATAGAGGTACACACACAAATGAGTCTTTACATTCGCAAACAAGCCCGCGCCAAAGTGAGGCGTCGCATCCGGAAGAAGATTTCCGGAACAGCAGAGCGTCCGCGTCTAGCGATCCATTTTTCGAACCAGAATGTTTACGCCCAGCTTATCGATGATGTTGCGGGGCGCACTCTTGCGGCGGCCTCCACACTCGACAAGGGGCTCGCCACCAAAGGTTCAAACAAAGAGGCAGCAGCCAAGGTGGGTGAAGCGGTTGCGAAAAAGGCCAAAGATGTCAGCATCCAATCGGTTGTTTTTGACCGGGGTGGTTTCCAATATCACGGCAAAGTCAAGGCTCTCGCTGACGCCGCCCGTGAAGCTGGCTTGAATTTCTAATTTTGATATTAATGAGCGACGAAACCGTAAACGAAAATACCCCCGACGAAGAGGTCACCGAAGAGGTGGTCTCCTTCCTTGAAGTCGAGGTGGAAGTTGATTCTCTGTCAGGGGATGAAATTGTCGCCGAACCTGGAGAGGTCCGGTTCGACAAGCTTAAAAAAGCGGAGGAGATCCTGCGTTCGAATGCGCCGCCGTCATCCCGTGATGACTACGAGAACTCGTTCGAAAAGGTCGTCCACATCAATCGATGCTCCAAGGTCGTAAAAGGTGGTCGTCGTTTCAGTTTCAGTGCCCTCGTTGTAAGCGGTGATCGCGACGGTAAGGTCGGTTTCGGTTTCGGTAAGGCTCAGGAAGTTGCCGAGTGCATAAAGAAGGCCAGCGAATCTTCGAAGAAGTCCATGGTCGATGTCAATAGATCGAACAACACAATTCCTCATCCGGTCATCGGTGAGCACGGCGGTGGTCGGGTCATGCTTCGCCCGGCTTCTCCGGGAACCGGACTGATTGCCGGCGGTGGTGTCAGAGCGGTCGTTGAGGCCGCAGGTATTAAGGACATTCTCGCCAAGTCGATGGGTTCAAACAACCCGGCGAATGTGGTCAAAGCCACTATTAACGCTCTTGAGCAACTTCGGACCAAGGAGCAAATTTATGCCGTTCGCGGGAAGCGGATTGCAGACAAAAGGGCCCTTTAATTTTTTGATTGGAGATACGATTCATGAGACTTCACGATTTGAAACCCACCCCCGGTTCGAAGCACCGCCGTCGCCGTCTCGGTCGCGGAGAGAGCTCCGGACTTGGGAAAACAAGCGGCAAAGGCAACAAGGGGCAAAAGGCCCGGTCCGGTGCCTCGATTCGTCCCGGCTTTGAGGGAGGTCAGATGCCACTGGCAAGACGCCTTCCCAAGAAGGGCTTCAACAATGACCAGTTCAAAACCCAATACGCGATTGTAAACCTCGTTGATATCGAGGTGAAATTTGCCGACGGGGACGAAGTAAACGAGCAGACGCTACGTGCCGTGGGACTCGTCAAGGGTACCTTCGACGGTATTAAGGTGCTTGCGAACGGTGAGGTCACCAAGAAGCTTACCCTGTCGGTTGACAAGATTTCGGCGGCCGCAAAGGCTAAAGTCGAGAAAGCGGGTGGGAGCGTTACGGACTCTTGAGAAGCCGCGCTTTTAACCCTCTTGACTTATTGATTCAACCCTGTTGGATCCTCCTATTGCCCCTTCTGAGTGATTCTCCCTGTTTTCTCAAATGATTTCCGCTTTTGCCAACACTTTCAAGATCCCGGAACTCAGGTCCCGGATTCTGTTTACGCTTCTCGTTGTCGTTATTGTGCGCCTGGGAGCAGTAATCACCCTTCCCGGTGTTGATGCCAATGTCCTTCAGGACTGGTACGGGCAGGCTCAGTCAAAGTCCGAGGACAGCGGCGGCCTCACTGCCGTGCTCGCGTTGATGAACGTGTTTAGTGGTGGCGGTCTCCAGAATTCTGCGCTCTTTGCACTTGGAATCATGCCATACATCAGTGCGTCTATTATGATGCAGCTGTTAACAGCGGTCGTTCCTTCGCTTGGAAAGCTTTCCCGGGAGGATGGTGGCAGGCAGAAGATCAGTCTTTACACTCGCATTTTGACGATCGTGCTTTGTCTTCTTCAGGGCTGGATGCTGGCCAAATCGCTAGTGACGCCGGAAGCAAATCCGTTTCTGAGAGACATCGCGAGCGGTTCAGCGAGGGAACTCGTTCCCGATCCGGGGGCCATGTTTCTCATTAAGACGGTGATCATCGTCACCGCAGGGACAATGTTCCTCATGTGGATGGGAGATCAGATTACCGAACGGGGTATTGGGAACGGGGTTTCCATTATTATCATGGTCAACATCATCCATGCGTTACCTGGCGCGCTCTTTCAGGTCTACAACACCTATGTTGCCAGTGCCGGTGCCGATTTGCTCCGCCCATTCCAGCTTGTCGCCCTTTTGGCTTTTCTATTCTTTGTGGTCGCGGCGGTGATATCGATTACGCAGGCCCAGAGGCGGGTGCCAATCAACTACGCGAAACAGGTTCGCGGCGGTAAGATGTACGGTGGTCAGTCCCAGCATATGCCGCTGAAAGTCAATTACGCCGGGGTGATGCCTATCATCTTTGCTCAGGCGATTCTCCTGTTCCCCTCGCAGATTATCGGGTGGGCTTTCCCTAATGAGGTATGGGCACGGAGCATAATGAATAGTCTTGGTGGTAACGGCTGGGTCCATTACTTCCTGACCGGATTGATGATTTTCTTCTTTAGCTACTTTTGGGTAGCTACCATGTTTCAACCGAATCAAATTGCGGACGACCTTAAAAAGAACGGCGGTTACATCCCCGGTGTTCGTCCGGGGAAGCCTACTGCCGAGTTTCTTGATCGGACGATGAGCCGCCTTACCTTCGCGGGGGCTATTTTTCTTACCGTGGTGGCGATCCTGCCCCCTATTCTTACGCGTCTTATGGGAGTTCCTCCTCTTGCCGCGCAATTCTTCGGGGGCACTGGTCTTCTTATTATGGTTGGGGTTCTTCTCGACGTGATGCGTCAGGTTGAAACGCACCTCATCCAGCGTCATTATGACGGATTCCTCCGTAAGGGAAAAATCCGGGGCCGCTATGACAAGCCTGGAATGCGCGGGGCCCCTGCGAGCGGGAATCAAATCCTCTGGTTGCTGGTCATTGCTGCTATCCTAATTATTGGCGGAATCGTCTATTACGAGGTATCCGGCAAGTGAGCAGAAGGCAGTCTCGCCATGGCCAAGAGGAAGTCTAAAATTCAGATCCGCGCCGGGCGCGACCTGGATGGACTGCGGGAAGCAGGTGCTATGGCCGCGACCATTTTGCGGAGAACTTCTGAACTCGTCATGAAGGGGATTACCACCGGAGAGATTGATCGCGCTGCGTCCGAGTTGATGGCTGAAAATTCCTGCGTGAGTGCTTTTCTCGGGTATAAGGGCTTTCCGGGGCACATTTGTATTTCGGTAAACGAAGAGGTAGTTCATGGCATTGGGGGAAAGCGAATGCTGCGGGACGGTGATGTTGTTAAAATTGATGTGGGGATTCTTACAAAGAATGGATGGATTGGCGATAACGCCAAGAGCGTCTGTGTGGGCACTATGTCCGTGGGAGCGGAAAAACTGCTTTCGGCAACGGAAGAGTCACTATATGCCGCGATCAGTCATGCTCGAGAAGGTGAATTGCTCTCCTCGGTCTGTGGCGCAGTGGAAAAGCATGTGGGTGCTTTCGGGTTTACGGTCGTCAAGCAGTTTGTTGGCCACGGCGTGGGACGCAAGTTGCATGAGGAGCCGCAGGTGCCGAACTACTGGGATCCCGCTGAAATGACAACGCGACATTTCAAAAACCCCCGGTTGCAGGCCGGGATGGTTCTCGCGATCGAGCCGATGGTGAATGCCGGAACGGATGAGGTTCTCATTCTTGATGACGCATGGACTGTCATAACGGCGGATCGTGCACTCTCGGCACATTTTGAACATATGATTCTGATTACGTCAGATGAGCCTGAAATCCTAACTCAACGGGAGCGGAGTTTTGCTTCTTCCCCGGTCTGAGAGACTGCTAATGTTGATCAGAGGTGAAATTAAAAAACTTTTCAAAAATTCGAAGAATCAAACAAACACTGGTTGCGAGACCTAAAATCTGTAGTACACATTCCATCCCCGCGCCAAAAATCCTGCGGGGACTCAATTTTAAGGGCTCTAATCTTATTTCCGTCTCTTATTTCTTGCCCACCGACCACCTTTTTGTCCCATGAAAGTCAGGCCATCCGTGAAACGTCTCTGTAGTGAATGCCGCATTATCAAGCGGCAGGGGGTTCTTCGTGTCATCTGCACGAATCCGCGTCACAAGCAGCGCCAGGGATAAGCAATTTTCACCACTATTTAAATTATGGCACGCCTACTCGGAGTTGAGATCCCCAATGAGAAACGCATCGAAGCGTCTCTTCCTTATATTTATGGAATTGGCCCCAAAACGGCCGCTAAGATTCTTGATGAAGCTGGTGTTGATGCCAACATCCGCACGGGTCAGCTCTCTGATGAGCAGATGAGCCGGATCGCCAATGCCATCACGGGTGGTGGGGTGATGATCGAGGGTGATCTTCGTCGTGAAATTCAGGGGCACCTGAAGCGTCTCACTTCGATCAATAGTTATCGTGGTATTCGTCATCGCCGCGGTCTCCCGGTTCGTGGTCAGAGAACAAAGACAAATGCGAGGACTCGCAAGGGGCGCCGTAAGACAGTCGGTGTGATCCGTAAATAACCTTTAGAAGTATAGTACGATGGCTGAAGAAGAAATTTCCGAAAAAGTGAGCGCGGTGCCCGTTGAGGCTCCGGCCAAGGTGGAGGCTGCTCCGGTGGCGGCGCGCAAGGAGAAAGAAAGGCCCCGCACGGCCGAGGATATTTTCCTCGAGATGGAAGGTGCTGATGGTGCCGAGAAACCCAAGGTCATGAAGGCCAAGGGGAGTAAGAACGTCTACTCAGGATTGGTTCACGTCGCAGCTACTTTCAATAACACCATTGTTTCCGTCACGGATCAGAACGGTAATGTAATCGGGTGGTCGAGTTCCGGAAAAATGGGGTTCCGCGGTTCCCGGAAGAGCACGGCCTATGCCGCCCAGTTAGTGGCGCAGGATGCCTGCCGTCAGGCGATGGCCCATGGTCTAAAGCAGGCCGAAGTTCGCGTCAAAGGCCCGGGTGCCGGTCGTGAGTCGGCGGTTCGTGCAGTGCAAGGGCTTGGAATCGATGTCGTGAGAATTTCTGATGTAACCCCTGTCCCGCACAACGGATGCCGTCCGAAGAAGGCCCGTCGGGTTTAAGCCTCATTAGTGGCAATTTTAACAATTTTTTATACTGAGACATGGCTAGAGACACAGGTCCTACAGATAGAATCAGCCGCCGCTTCGGTGTGGCGCTTTTCGGTCCCTCCAAGGCGCTCGAGCGTCGTCCATACCCTCCGGGCCAGCATGGAGCCCGCGGGTCGCGCCGTAAGAAGAGCGACTATGCGGTCGCCCTTGCTGAGAAGCAAAAGCTCCGCCTTCAGTATGGAATGATGGAGAAACAGTTTCGCCGTTATTTTGCCGAGGCTCAGCGACGTCGTGGCATCACGGGGGACATTCTTGTGCAACTCCTTGAGACCCGCCTTGATAACGTTTGTTACCGCCTCGGGTTTGGAAACACCCGGCGAGCCGCCCGGCAGCTCGTCGGACACGGTCACATCCGCGTAAACGGCAGGCGTGTTGATATTTCCTCTTTCAATGTGAAGCCGGGCGATGTCATCAGCGTTTGTGAGAACAGCCGGTCACAGCAGTTGGCTACCCGTTCGCTCGACTTGACCTCGTCGCGCCCGCTTATGGATTGGCTAAGTTTTGACAAGGACAAACTCACCGGTTCATTGAACCGCCTTCCTGAGGCTGAGGAGATCGACACGTTGGTTGATGTCCGCTTGGTCGTGGAATTGTATTCACGATAGTTTTCGGAGTTTTTCTTCCGACTGGATGTGGCCTTCGGCGCTCTTGCGATCACCGAATGTCACATTTTTGTTAGTGGAGAAAATTATCTTTGAGGTTTAGGTGTGACCCGCTAGGCTTCTTATCCCTGCTTGTTTTACTGAGACAAATATCCTGTAAATGAAACGTAATTTCGCCGCTCTGATACTTATCCTTTCTTTCGGGTTGTCTCTCCCGTTCAATCTAGTCTTCGCTCAGGAGACTGTGGAGGTTCGGGCTCGCAAGTTGCTCGAGCAGTATAAGTCATCGCTCGTAGTCATCACCGCGAAGGGTATGCTTAAGGCCAAAACGACAGGAGATCCGCTCCCTGACCGCGACCAGCAGCGGAGGACGCTCGGAGTCACCGTTGGTGATGATGGCCTTATTGTGGTCTCGAATTCGGCGATTGATGCCAGCGTCGGGCTTGCAGGTCAGCAGGCGAAGATGGAAGAGAGTGTTGTCACGATCCAGTCTGCGACTACGACCTTCTCTGATGTGGAGATCAGCTATGGTGACTCAGTGTTAATTCATGGAAAAGTGGTTCGGCAGGATATGGAGGCGGATGTGGCTTTTATTATGCCGGATCAGGCGGAGGCAAAGAAGCTGAATAAAGTGTTTGATAAAATCGACCTTTCGCAGTTTGCGGCGACAGCTGAGGTGGCCGACCAGGTGGTTGGGTTGTCTCGTTCTTCTGCGGTATACGGCTATATGCCCACCCTCGTTATGGGTCGTATCACAGGAGTCTTCAAGGGGGATAGAACCTTTTTTGTGACTGATGCGGGTACGGCGCAGGGGATTCCGATTTTTACGCTTGATGGCAAGCCGGTCGGGGTCACTGTTGTACGGATTATTGAGGGCAAACCTTCCGGTGTTCTGGGAACTCTCTCTGCGGGGTCGATTCAGGTAATGGCGAATCTTGCTCGCGAAGCGGCGAAATAGTCCGTCGCCTGCTTGGCCGGTCGTCGCAAAGTAGTTTTGACTTGTATGCTGTTACCCTATTGTTCCCGTCCCGGGCATTAAGAATGACTTCTTCGTATGATCGGCTTGTATCCCTCGGCCGGGAGCTGCAGCTGGTATCTGATACTGCCTCGCTTCTGGATTGGGATCAGGAGGTACTGCTCCCCTCTCGCGGTGTCGCCTATCGGGCTGAGCAGATGTCATGGTTTCGCGGTTATCTTCACGAGCGATTTACTTCGAAAGAGGTGGGAATGTATCTTGAGGAAGCCCAGGGAGAGGAAAGAATCGATGCCGTAGCCTGTGCCAATCTTCGAGAGTGGAGGCACCAGTATGACCGTGCCACCTGCCTTCCGAAGAAGCTGGTGCAGGATTTTGCGGAGACTCAGGTGCATGCCAAGTCTGCGTGGGCTGAGTCTCGCCGGAAGTCCGATTTTTCTCTTTTCGCGCCATACCTTGAAAAAATGGTTTTGTTGTCCCGTGAATACGCGGAGCGGTGGGGCTATGCAGATCAGCCTTACGACGCTCTTCTTGATCGCTTTGAGCGGGGTGCCACGACCCGGCACATTAGTGAAACGCTAAACTCGTTGCGAGTGTCACTGATTCCGGTCGTAGAGGCTGCAATAGCGCGGCGGCCCCGGACGGGATCCGGGTTCGGCGGCGCTTATCCAGTGGAATCGCAGAAAGCGTTCAATCGGGAGATCGCCGAAGCGATCGGGTTCGATTTTGAGGCCGGGCGAATTGATACCGCTGTCCATCCGTTTTGCTCGGGGATGGCACCCTTCGACACGAGGCTGACAACTCGTTATGATGAAAGTGATTTTCTGAGTTCGCTCTTTGGCGTTCTTCATGAGGCCGGGCACGGTCTATACGAACAGGGCTTGAACAAGGAGCTTCGCGGGCAGCCGGTGGGATCCTCTGTTTCTCTCGGTGTCCATGAATCTCAGTCGAGGTTATGGGAGAATCATGTGGGGCGCAGCCGCGCTTTCTGGGTCAAGTGGCTGCCTCGAGCCGCTCATTATTTTCCTCAGCTGGCAGGGGTTTCCGTCGATGAAATGTTTCAGTCGGTCAATCGTGCGGAACTCAGTTGTATCCGTGTTGAGGCTGATGAGGTGACCTATGATCTTCATATCCTTCTCCGTTTCGAGTTGGAAAAGGCCATCTTTTCGGGAGAATTGGCGATTGCGGATATTCCGGCAGAGTGGAACCGGCGTTTTGAATCATATTTCGGGATCCCGGTGGTTTCAGATGACAAGGGTTGTCTGCAGGATATCCACTGGAGTATTGGAATATTCGGATACTTTCCGACCTATAGTCTCGGCAACATTAACGCGGCGCATCTCGTCGCGGCGGCGATACGGCAGGAGCCGGAAATCGCCGCACAGATGGAGGAGGCCGACTACTTCGGTCTGTTGGATTGGATGAGAACACACATTCATCTTCCAGGGAGTCTCTATCTTCCTGAAGAGCTGGTAACAAGAGCTGCCGGCGGACCCGCTACGGTCGACGCGCTTATCGAGCATTTACGAACCCGGTATCTGTGATTTCAACTTGCTTGAATTCCGGTTCCGAAGTGATTAGAATCGTCGACTTAACTGATGAAAGAGCTAACACGGATTCTCTCTATTTGTTTCCTTCTGGGATCTTGTTTCGGACAGGACGCGGAAGAAAGTGATCGTCGCGCTCTTTTTGCGGGGGTGGCGGCCAGCCGAATTTTACCTCAACCGAATGTTCGGGGTGATGATCCCGACTGGTTCTTTCTCGTCAAAGAGCTCAGACACCTCTCGTTAGGTCGGTTCTGGGAAAAGCCATGGAAGGATGTCGCGGCGAATGGGAATGATCCGATTCCCTCGATACTTGAATTTCACACGCTTCTGGCTAAACGCGGGATCAGACTTATTCTGGTTCCGATCCCCGCCAAAGCGGGCATTTATCCTGACAAACTCGCCACCGGCTTCAAGCCCGGTGAGGCAGAGCCGCTTGCCCCGCTGCTCGAACGGATCCGGGCTGGAGGTGTCAACGTTATTGATCTGGAGCCCCACTTTCTTGCGATGCGCGAGGCGAGTCCGGAAAAGTGGCTTTATTGCCGCCAGGACGCTCATTTTTCACCGGCCGCGATCGAACTGGTGGCCAAACTTGTCGCGGAGGAAGCCGGAACGAGTGCGCCCGACCCGGCCGGGGGGTTCACTCTCAGCGGAACTGAGATGCTCAAAATTGAGGGAGATCAAGTCGCCGGGAGTGAATGGGCGGGAAGTGTGGCACCTGAATCGGTGGAGGCGCGTTATGTAAAATCAAAAGGAGGAGAGCCCGTTGTGCCCGATCCGGAGAGCCCGTTGCTTTTGCTCGGTGACAGCCATACGCTTGTTTTTCAGGCTGGAAAGGAAGGCGGTATGCATTGCTCCGGTGCGGGCGTTTTTGATCACCTTTCGGCTCGCCTCGGTTTTGCCCCTGACCTCGTAGCAGTCAGGGGATCGGGGCTTGTTCAGGCGAGAAAGCAGTTGTTCTATCGTGCAGCCTCGACTCCTGGCTATTGGGACAGCAAGAAGGTAGTGGTTTGGCTCTTTAGCGCGAGGGAATTCACCCAATCGTCCGATAAACCGATTGCGATTCCACTCGAGCGTTAAAAATTTGAAGATCGGTGGTTTGTCTTTGAGTGTCGGCCCTGTGGGGTGGCAAAAGATTCCATTTACAATGGTGTGTAATTTGCTAACCTCGATTTCGAGCTGTTGACCTGGCTTGTCATTCATGGATCCATCAAATACTGCACCGATCAAGCCGCTTAATCAAAAAGCCCGGATTGAGCCGGCCATGATCGATGATCTGCCGCGTCTGGTGGATCTGACGATGGCATTGTTCGAGCTGGAGGAGGATTTTAACCCCGATCGGAAGAAGCAGGAGAGAGGGCTTCGTTCGATTCTCGAGCAGCCGAGCCGGGGACGCATTTTTGTCGTGAGGACTGATTTTGAGATCATCGGGATGGTTAACGTTCTTTTCACTATCAGTACGGCGATGGGCGGGTTTGTCATTCTTCTAGAGGACGTTATCATCCATCCTGACTTCCGGAGACAGGGATATGGCTCCCAGCTGGTGGAGTATGTCATTGATTTCGCCCGGCGTAAGGACTTCAAGCGCATTACATTATTGACGGACAGAATTAGTGATGAGAGTCAGCGATTCTTTGAGCGGATGGATTTCAGCTACTCACATATGATCCCGATGCGCCTGACATTCGATGACTGATTCCTTGTGCGAGGGGATGCGAATTGATTCGGGAATGACGGCGGGCGAGCGTCAGCAGCGTCTCATTGAGGATTTTCTTTTGCTTGAAGACTCTTTTGAACGATTTCAGTTGATCGTAGAGACGGGAGCATTTCAATCCGAGGCCCTTCCGGAAAACTTACGGACAGATGAGAATCTGGTCCCGGGTTGCGTCTCGCGTGTTTGGCTCGCTGTCTGGCAGGGCGGCGCGGAAACTTTTGAAGTGAGAGCGGATTCCGAATCGCCAGCCTTGAAGAGTATTGCGGCTCTATTTTGCCGGATCTATTCGGGCTCGACCGGCGAAGAGATTTTTTCTACCGAGCCCGACTTTATCAGGAAGTTGGAAATCGACCGGCATCTTACGCCGACGCGTCTCAGAGGCCTCTCCCGTCTTCGCGAGAAACTGGTCGGCTCGGTTCGGGATATGGCCGGATCTGCCGGGATTGAATGATCGACTGTCACCTACATTTGCAGGATCTGCGGATACAGGACGATCTTGAAGGGATTATGGACACGGCTCATAAAGAGGGAGTGTCGTGCATGGTTGTGAACGGAACCTGTCCCGGAGACTGGAGCAGAGTTGAGGCGCTTACGTTTCGTTTCCCCGGGGTGATACCGTCGTTCGGAGTACACCCTTGGAAGGTGAATGAAGTTGCAGGGGAATGGGAGGCTGAACTCGAAGCTTACCTTCTTCGCCACCCTATAGCCGGGGTGGGTGAGATCGGTCTCGATAAATGGATCAGGGGCGGCGACCTGGATCTACAGCGGGAGGTATTTACAAGGCAATTAGAGCTAGCGCGGAAGCTGCAGCGCCCTGTATCAATACACTGCCTGCAGGCATGGGGCAGTTTGCGGGCGTGTCTGGATCAGTCGGACCTCTCCTCAGGTTGGCTTCTCCATTCCTATGGGGGGCCTCTGGAAATGGTGGAAGATCTGGTCGAACGGGGTGCCTTCTTCTCCCTTTCAGGATACTTCTTCCGTCCCGATAAAAGGGAGAAACTCCTTCTTTTTGAGAGAATCCCGGATGATAGAATTCTTCTCGAAACGGACGCCCCGGATATGATGCCGCCTCTTGAATTGGTTAGGCACCCGCTATTGCATAGTGGCTCAGGTGAAGCGCTTAATCATCCGGGAAATCTCGGCTCAATTTATACAGCCTTTTCGCTATGGCGCGGGATCTCGCCGGATGCGGCAATCAAGCGAACGCGGGAAAATTTTCAAAGCTGGTTCTTTCAGGGAGAACGTAAAAAATTGGCGGCAACAGCGGGCGAATCCGTAAATCCGGAGTGGGCGACTACCCGGCAAGAGCCGACTCCATGACTTCGGACAGTTCGAGCATGGAGTAGGGTTTCGGAAGCACTCCAGTAAAGTAATTTGAGAACTCATGCTCGAGTCTGCCTCCCTCAAAGTAGCCGCTGGTTGCGATGATGCGAGCTCCCGGATCCAGACGGCGGAGTTCTTTCGCAACATCCATACCGGTGAGCCCGCCTGGAAGTGTCATATCGAGAAGGACGACATCAATGGGCTCGTGCGTGTCGAGGTATTCCCGATAGACTGAGATAGCGTCTTCACCGTTGAGCGAGTGAAGGCTGTCGTAACCAAGATGTTTGAGGAGGCCTCGTGCCGCGCGGGCGACATCGACCTGATCTTCTACGATGAGTACTCTTCCGGTGCCGTTGATCGGCCCTGAGCATGATCCGGAATCTCTTGATTCCCGGGGCGGGAAGAGAGTGGTGCCCGGTTCCGGTGATGCGTCTGTCGACGGAAGGAAGACCAGAAACTCCGTCCCCACTCCGACCCGTGAGGCGACGCGGATTCCGCCGCCGTGGCGTGCCACGATCGCCTGACAGGAGGCAAGACCAAATCCGCTGCCATCGAGTTTAGTGGTAAAATTTGGATCGAAAATACGGGGAAGGATGTCCGCCGGGATCCCGCATCCTCTGTCTCTCACCGAGGCTACGGTGTAGCGGCCCGGAGGCATTGAATAGGCATTCACAACGTCGAGATCCGCATTGCCTGCGGTTACGTGAATGGTGCCTCCGCTTGGCATGGACTGGCGTGCATTGATCACAAGATTGTGCAGTACCTGGTAGATTTGGGTTGGGTCTCCCTCGACACAACGCAGCCCCGGAGGAACTGAGACCAGACAACGGGTTCCTGAACCGGCTGAGCATAGCCTCGAGACCCTGCTCAGAAGGTCGGCGAGATTGAGGACCCGCTGTGTCCCACCCTCTCCTCTCGTAAAGGCGAGCATTTGATGAGCAAGAATTTCGGCATCCCCGAGTGCCAGTTGCGCGTCGGTGATGAACGCCTGAATCTTCGGGTCAGAAGGCTTCACGAGAGAGGCGAGCTCCAGGTTCGATTTAATCGTTTGAAGCGCGTTTTTGAAATCGTGAGCGACACCACCGGCGGCGAGCGAAATGGATTCAGTTCGCGACTCGTCGTAATTCCGAGCCGTAAGTTCGGGTTTTGGTGCGTGTTTCGAAACGGGTGACAACTCCCGGCGTGGTTGGCTCGAAACGATGGGTTTCACAGTGAGCGTGAAAAAACCGGGGCGTCCACCTTCTCCATTTGTGGAACGGATTGTCCATCGGCATGGCCGTCGTGTCCCGCCATTTCGCATCAATGCCCGATCCATGAAGCAATGATTCGGCCGACTGGCGATAGCGGGAAGCTTCTCGATGAGCGCTGAAAGATCGGCGCGATCATAGATGAGCCCAAGCGGGGATCCGATGAGCGAGCTCATCTCGTAACCGGTCAACTTCGAAAGGCGCTCATTGGCATAGACGATTTTCGGGCCGAGAGGAGTGGTCGCTCTCGACTCAATAACCAACACACCCACATCCGGATTAGGGGCTGCCGTCCCGGGTATCTCATCAATTTGTTGCGCCAAACTCATCAAACTTGAGGAAAGAAAATACCAATAGCAATCTGCAAAAGCTTCGTAATTTCATAACCGAGTTTTTTAATTAAGAAAGCTTAATCTTACTATTAATTCAATTGAATACAAAAAAACCCGGGGTTTCCCCCGGGTCTTCCTTTGTGCTTGGAACCAAAGCTGGTTCAGATCAGGAAAAGAGCTGCATGATCGGCTCGCCTTCCGGAATGATCGTTTCAGTCTTCGCGCTTGCGTCACGCTTGTGACCTGCAACGAGGAACGGACGACCAGAGGGGGAGTAGATGATCTTGTTGAGATCAAGCCCCATAGCGTAAGCGATCGTTGCATTGAAATCCTGTGGTTCGACGGGATTCTCTGCGACCGCAATTCCTTTGGCATCGGAGCTTCCGTAAGCCTGGCCACCCGTGATGCCGCCTCCGGCGAACATGGTCGAGAAGACACGCGGGTGGTGATCCCGGCCACCGTTGGCGTTAATAACCGGGGTCCGTCCGAACTCCGTGCCTACGACGATCAGAGTTTTCTCGAAGAGGCCTTCTGCTTTGAGGTCATCAATGAGCGAGCCAAGCGCCTTATCCAGATCACCACCCGTTGTTTGGATGGCAGTCCAGAGATCGTTGTGCATGTCCCATCCGCCAGAAACTACTTCGACAAAGCGCACGCCGGAACTGACGAGGCGCTTCGCAAGCATGGCACCTTTACCCACACGGGTAGCACCGTAGCGGGCGGTCTTCTCATCGTATTTGTCCTCTTTGGTGAGGTCGAAGGTCTCAAGATCTTCGCTCTTCATCAGTTTCAAGGTCTCATCATAGAAC
>JAGNMT010000122.1 GCA_017991025.1 Verrucomicrobiales bacterium | reverse complement strand
CGAGCGGATCTCGATCCAGACTTTTCAAAAACAACTCGCCTGGCGCGAGTTTTTTATGGCCATCCTCCATCATTTCCCCGAGGTGCTGGAGACCGATTTTAATCCCGACTGGCGCGGGTTGGAGTGGGATGATCCGGGACAGGGGGACAAATTTGAGCGTTGGAAAGCCGGTCGGACTGGGTTCCCCATCATCGATGCGGGGATGCGGCAGCTTTTGGAGACGGGTTATATGCACAATCGGGTCAGGATGATCACGGCGATGTTCCTCACCAAAGATCTTCATATCCACTGGCGATATGGCGAGTCTCATTTCATGCAGCACCTTCTCGACGGGGAGATTGCGAACAACAACGGCGGCTGGCAATGGTCAGCAGGCACGGGGGCGGATGCGGCTCCCTACTTTCGAATTCAAAATCCGTGGACCCAGACGGAAAATCACGATCCCGAAGGTGAATACATCAAACGCTGGCTACCCGTACTTGCACGGGTCGATCCCAGGAGATTCATGAAAGCGCCGGAGAGCGGAACAAAGCTCTGTGCTGACTATTTTTTGCCTCTTGTCGACCACAAGCGTGAACGGGATGAGACGCTCGCTCGTTTCAGGCGCCATCGGGAAAGGCGGCACTGAGGTTTCCGGCGGGGGCTGAAATTTCTGCGATTCTTCGTTTTCCTTCTGCGATTCTTCTCTAAAGTGTCGATGTGAGCGCCACCTATCAGGTTTTTGCCAGAAAATACCGTCCCCGGTCCTTTAACGACGTGTTGGGGCAGGACCATGTCGTGCAGACGCTTCGCAATGCGATCACTCAGGATCGTATCGCCCAGGCTTATCTTTTTGTGGGGCCGCGAGGCACCGGGAAGACCTCGACGGCGCGGATTCTTGCGAAAGCACTGAACTGTCCAGGCGGCCCGAGCGCAGATTTTGATCCCGACGATCCGATCTGCAAAGAGATCGGGGAGGGGAACAGCCTCGACGTTCTCGAAATCGACGGTGCTTCGAATAACGGGGTCGATCACGTCCGTGACCTGCGTGAATCGGTCCAGTTCGCTCCCAGTTCGGGAAAATACCGGATCTACTACATTGACGAGGTGCACATGCTTTCCAATGCGGCGTTTAACGCTCTCCTGAAGACGCTCGAAGAGCCGCCCGCGCACGTAAAATTCATTTTTGCGACAACCGAGCCGCAGAAGATTCTCCCCACGATCATCAGCCGCTGCCAGCGGTTTGATCTACGCCGTATTCCGACCGGAATCATTGCCGAGCATCTTCTGCATATTGCCAAAGAGGAGGGGTTGCAGCTCAACGAAGCCGCTGCTTTTTCCATTGCAAAGGGGGCCGAAGGCGGGATGCGGGATGCCCAGTCTATGCTCGATCAACTTGTCGCGTTCTGCGGGGAATGCATCGGGGAAGCGGATGTGCTGGAAGTCTTCGGGTTCAATTCCGGCGAAGCCATTGCCGCGCTGGGCGGCATGATTCTGCGACGGGATAATTCAGGAGCGCTGGAGTGCGTGCATGGACACGCCGAGTCCGGGAAAGATCTTTCGCGTCTCCTCGCTGATCTTATCGGGCACTTTCGAAATGTCCTCGTGATGAAAGTCGATCCCGCTGCTGCGGGAGGTGAGATGTCGACCGAGGTTCGCGAGAGTGTCAGGGAACAGGCTGGCCTTGTCGATACGCAGCGTATTCTCAGGCTGATTGACCTGCTTGCGGAGACCGATTCCCGGATGAAATGGGCGGCGAATAAAAAACTTCATTTTGAGATCGGTGTGATCAAGGCGATCCAGGCTATCGGTGAACCGAATCTTGATGATGTCATTGCCCTCGTTTCATCGGCCGCCTCAGCGGCTGAGAATCTCCCGGTTGGGGGAATGAGCATCGCCGGGGGCGGCGCAGTTCCAGTAGTATCTGCGGTGCCGGCGACTTCCGTGGTCGTCGCTCCGCCGTCGTCGGCGAAGCCCGAGCCAAAGCCTGCTCCCGGAACCGGTGACGGCGACGGGCGCCCTTCGCTCGTCGATTCATTCAAGAACTTTGAAGCGGCGAAGATTGCCGTGGAGACGAACGATTCTTCATCGATTGCGACCTCCGCTCCTGACCCGGTGGTATCGGCGGAAGGAGCGACGCTCCAGGCCGGCCCTCCGGGGAATCGCCCTCTCGGGGGGAATCTTGAGGGGGGCGTGCTTTGGGACGCGGCGAAGACCGCATTGATCGATACCCGGCCGCTTTTCGAGACCTGGCTGTCCGCAGCCAGTTTTGTGAGTCATGGAGACGGCAAATTTGTGATCGGTTATTCCCCGGAACAGCGTTTTTTCCGGGAGTCACTCTCGCGATACGAAAAGGATATCGAAGACCAGATTTCCGCCTTTGCCGCCAGTCCGGTCCGATTGATCATCGAGATTAGCGCCGATATCGCTCCGCTGCCTACCCTTGTGATTGAGGACGAGGAACCGGAACCGGAGGCTGCCTCCGAGGCACCGATGGAGGCTCCCGAACCGGCCCCGGCGCCGGTATCCGAGGCTCCGGTTGAAGACTTTAAAAAAGATCCGCTCATTCAGGAGGCCCTTGAAGTCTTCGAAGCACGGGTCATCAAATCCTGAAATCCACCACCCTACCCAACATAGAATAGTCGACACATGAATATCGCCAAAATGATGAAGCAGGCCCAGCAGATGCAAAAGAAAATGGGTGAAATGCAGGAAGGCCTCGCGGCAAAGGAAGTTCAGGCCAGTGTCGCGGGCGGCAAAGTGATTGTCGTGGCGAACGGAGCCGGCGACGTGATCTCGATTAAGATCGATCCTGCCGTCGTCGACCGCGACGATGTGGAATTGCTCGAAGACCTCATCCTTAGCGGAGTAAAACAAGCGATCGAGCAGGGTAAGGCGATGAGTCAGGCGGAAATGGGGAAACTCACCGCCGGCCTGGGACTGCCTCCGGGACTCGGCTTCTGATCTGGCGGTCTTTGCTTTGCTTTGTGCTGTAGACCGGCTATGAGCCCCCGGCATTGGATCCGGCGACTGCTGTTTCCTGCGTTCCCGATTCGGGAATTGCCCCGCATGCTCGAGTTGACATTCGCCGGGGCGCTGCTCGGGGGTGTCTATGGGGTGATCCACGATCAGATCACCTACACCATCTCGCCTGAGTATTTCACTTGCTTGAAGTTCGATCAGTTTGCCTACGCGAATCCCGGTATCGGGTCCCCGCGTGTGTTTGCGGGTATTGTCGGGTTTCTCGCGTCCTGGTGGGTCGGGGGATTGACTGCGTGGGTTCTTTCCCGGGTCAGTCTCTTTCATGAGAAATGCATCGCTCCCCTGAATGAAATGGCAGCGGGATTTGCGATCGTTTTCCTGACCTCGATGCTCACCGCCGGAGGCGGCTGGCTGTGGGGGCTTTGGCGATCAAGGACGGGCTACGATAATGGGTGGATCGACCTGATGGCTTCGCTGGGTGTCGCGGACAAGGTCGCCTTCATGAAGGTGTGCTACATTCACAACGCCAGTTATATTGGCGGTGTGTGCGGAACGATTCTCTCTATCCTTTTCCTCATCCGAATGCGTGCGAGGCGACTTTCGGCTTAAGACAGGTTTTCCATTCAGTGCCGACCGGCCATCCTCGCAAACAGGGTCGGGTCACCGGTTCAACAGGGTCGGGTGGTGATTCAAAGACCGCCAGGTGGAGCGACGAAACGCTTGCACTTGCCTTGCTTTGGCCCTAGATCCCCTGACTATGCTTGCTGTTGTTGTTACTATTGTCGCCCACGCGGACAGGGTTGAAGAAATGATCGCCGCCCTTGAGGGAAATCGCGCTCATTCGAGGCACGAGCCCGATTGCCTGAAATGGGAGTGGTCGCAGCACATCGAGGATCCGACGAAGTTTGCGATCTACGAACTCTACACCGACAGGGACGCTTTCGCAGCCCACAAGGCGAGCGCCCATTTTGCAGCCTGGGTGGAGGCGAGCACCCCCTGCATGAAAGAGAAAGTGGCGGGCCAGTATGAGGTCAAAGGGCCTGATATCCGCTGACCCCGAAGACTCGTGATTAAGCCGCGTCGTTAAACGTATACTCGAGGCCGAGGTGCTTCGAGATGACCGCAAACAGTTCGTGTGACCGGAAGGGTTTGGCGACAAAGTCGGAGCATCCTGCCTCGAGAGCGCTTACCTTTGCCTGCTCAAGGGCGTAGGCAGTGAGCGAGACGATCACGGGGTTCTCTTCTGCTGTCGCGAGGGCTTTGATCTCCCTCGTTGCTTCGCTACCTTTTTTAACCGGCATGTCCTCGTCCATCAGGATGAGGTGAGGCTTCCATTCGCTCCATTTTGTGATCGCGGCCTGGCCGTCTTCAACTTCGGCGAGAAGGAATCCGGCCTTGGCTAGGATGCGTTTGAGGAGAAGACGGTTCGTAGATTGGTCTTCAGCGATGAGAATACGCACTTCTTTGAGGGGCGAGGTGAAGCCGTTGATTCGCTGGGCCGTTTTCTCGTCGAGAACGGTTTTGAGCTGGGTACTATTTGTCTTAATCTGGGAAAGTTCTTCGCAGTCGATACTGAAGCGGAAAACGGTCCCTTCTCCAAAGATTGAATTGACCTGAATATCCCCCCCCAGCATCTGAACAAAACTGCGGGCGATGGGAAGCCCCAGGCCGGTTCCTTCAGATGATCTTCTCCCGCTTTCCGTTTGCGAATAGCGCTCGAAAAGCTTTGGGATCTCTGCTTCCTGAATGCCGCGTCCCGTATCGTGAATCTCGAAGGTCAATCGTATGCGGCGGTGGAGGCGTCCCATCGTCATCTCGGCCTTTGAGAGCTCGCTGGAGGAGATGGTGACGCCGACGCCGCCCTGAGCCGTGAATTTAATGGCGTTTCCGATCAGGTTGATGAGAATCTGCCGCAGCTTGCTCCGGTCCGTCAGAATCTCGGAAGGAAGGTCCGATTGAGCGGCAAAGTTGAAAGCAATGCGCTGTTCATTCGCCTTGATTGAGAGCATTTCGTATACGGACTTGAGAAGGGGGATTAGTTCAAAAACCTCCTCATGTTTCTCCATCTTTCCTGCCTCGATCTTCGAGAGATCGAGGATCTCATTGATAACGTCGAGAAGGTGTTCTCCGCTGTTGTTGATGATATCGAGTGTTTCGCGCTGTTTCGGGTTGAGCGTTTTGTCCTCGCCGAGAATTTCCGAAAATCCGATAATGGCGTTGAGCGGGGTCCGCAGCTCATGTGTCATCTTGGCAAGGAAGTCGCTTTTTGCCCGGTTGGCCACTTCCGCGAGGTGGCGTCCCTCTTCCAGATGGGATCGATATTTCTGCTCGATTGCGGCTGTGTTGATTTGTGCGATAGAGAGCCCGAACTGGCCGGTCAGCGCTTCGAGGAGCTTGACATCGTCGTCGGTCCAGGGCGCGCTGATTCCAACCCGGAGCAGCAAAATGAGTCCGTTGGCGGTATCTCGAAAGCTGGTTTTGGCGGCTAGAATAGAGATGGGAACCGTCGGCCCGAAGGGCGCTCTGATTGATTCGGGGACAAGATTCGGGTTCGCCAGAGAGATGATCGAGTCCGATTTAAAGATTCGCGTAGCGAGAGGCGCGCTGATTGAAAGTGTTGGCATTTTCTCGCCGGGAGCGCGGGCTATTTTGCTGCAGTAGCCGATTTGCTTCAAGGTGCTGGTTACGGTTCCGTCATCGGCTTCTTCATCCGAGATTCTCTGGATGAGGCAGTGTGTAGCATTGAACTGTTCGGTGATGGGACGGAGAGCATCGCTAAGGATCTGTTCGTCGGTTACATCGTTTTTCAGGTCCTTCGTCGTTCGTTCGAGCAGCATCCTGTTCTGCAACTGGCGGGCGAGGGCCGCTTCAGCTTTGTCCCGTTGGGCTGTCAGCATTTCCTCACGGCGATGGATCTGTTTCACCCGTGATTGGATTGTCATCCTTGTTACGCCTACGATTCCGGAGATGAACAGAGCGAGCGCGAGGGTCTTTGCCCACCAGGTATTCCACCAGGGAGGGCTGATAACGATTCTGACCTTGGCCGTTACGTCCGGCCACTCGCGCCCGTCGAGGGAGCTTTGTACTTTGAATTGGTATTTGCCGGGGGAAAGGTTGGAGTATGACGCCTTGCGATCACTGCCGGCGAGCTGCCATTGATACTCGTATCCATCGAGCATGTAGCGAAAATAGCCACGATTGGGGAAGCGGTAGTCCAGATTGGCGAACCGCAGGGCGAAACGGACCCGCTGGTCGTAGGGGATTTTGATTTCGTCGGTGGCCGCGATCTCTTTTTCAAGAATACCGCCTTTCCGGGGGATGACCTGCTCACCGAAATACTCGAGGCTGGTCAGCATCGGGTTGGGTGTTCGCGGTATTGCGGGGAGATTGGCAGGATCGATGATGTTGAACCCGTCCTGTCCTCCAAAGTAGAGTTTTCCCTGCGCATCTTTAGCGATCGCCCTGTCATTAAATCCGTCTCTCTGGAGCCCATCTTCCGCGGTGAAGATGCGGAACTCGCTCTGCATGGAATTAAGACGGGCGATGCCGGTTCTGGTGGCGACCCAGAGAAAGTTGCTGTCATCCTTGACGAGGGAGACGATCATGTCATCCGACAATCCGTGAATGGCGCTGTTGAAGTTCGAGATTTCCCCGGTATTCGTGTTAAAGCGATCAAGTCCCGAGTCGGCCGTGCCGATCCAGATGATCCCGTTCGAGTCAGGCAGAATGGTGGTCGCGCGCAGACTGGTAGGCTTCGTGCTTTTTGGAAAGACGCTCTCGAGCGTGACAAGTTTCGGAGAGTCTTTCGGAAGAATGAACGCGATGGACTGGGTTGCGATCCATATATTCCCGGTTGAGTCCTCCACCAGATCATTAATGAACTCCGCGGGGATCTTGTCAGCGGTTTCGATTTTTTCGAATGTTTCGGTCTCCGGTTTAAACTGAAAGAGGCCTGCCCCCTTTGTGCCGACAAAGATTCGGCCCAGGCTGTCCTGAAAGAGAGTGGAAATATTGTCATGCCCGATGGATTTGGGATCGGCGGGGGAGTGCCGGTAGATTTTGTTACTGCCGTCCGCCAGCTTTTGGATGAGACCGTTTCCTTTTGTCCCGATCCAGTGGTTCCCTTGCCGATCTTTGATGACTTTGCTGATGCTCGCCCCCGAGTCTGCCCCGGTTCGCTCGAGTTTCTGGAAATTCCCGCTCTCAGGATTCCAGAGGGCCAGACCCCGGTCTGTTCCGATCCAGACCCCTTCTTCCGCCACCATTGTCACGGAGTTTACGAAGGAGTGCGGGAGGCCGTCCTCTTTGTCGGGATTGAAGCGGAAGTGAGAAAACCACTGGCGATCAAGACTGAAGCGACTCGTTCCGCCCCCATAAGTAGCCACCCAAAGCATGTTGGAGCGGTCTTCAAAAATGGCGGAAACATGGTCGTCCGTCAGGCTGTCGGCGTGGCGCGGAGTATTGTTAAAATAGATAAACGAATCGTTATTGCGATCAAGGAGGGCCAGTCCGTTTGCCATTCCGACCCAGAGGTCAGCCTTGGAGTCAACAAAAAGTGAAGTGATCCTTTTTCCGTTTATGGGATGGGGTTTTGGTTCGTCCGATAGATCGGAGGAGTAGGAATAGAGTCCATTTCCTTCGGTTCCGATCCAGATCTTGTTGGTGGAATCCTGAACCATGCTGGTAATCGCGACCGTCGTGGACCAGAATTTCGTAAACGCCTGGTCTTTGCGGTTCCATTTGTAAAGATCGCCTGTCATGGTGCTCACCCAGACTTCGTTTTCGCCTATGGAGGAGATAGAGGCGATTGGAGTGTTTCCGAGTGAGCCCTCCGCCACGACCATTTTTTCTGTGGTGAGATTCAGGACATTTAAGCCTGCATCGGTTCCTACCCATAGAAATTGGTCATCCGAAATGGCAAGATCAATGATGTTGTCGCTCAATAGGCTTCCCCCTCTCGCTGTTCCGTGCATGAACCAAGTTGCTTTGCCGGTTTCCTGATTGAACTTCATGAGTCCTTTCGATGAAGTCCCGATCCAGAGGGAGCTCTTTGATTTTCGGGTGGTGGCGATCACGGTGAGTTGATCGCTGCTGAGCCCGTCGGTCGAGTCGGGGTCGCGGGAGTAGTGGACAGTCTCCCAACCGTCGAAACGACTCAGGCCCCGATCCGTGGTGAGCCAGACGTATCCGCTGAGATCCTGAGTCAAATCGCGAACGAGGTCCGACTTCAGCCCCTCCGAGGAGGTTTTGGAGAGGGTGGTGAAACGAATGCGGTTGGATTCCTGAGCGCCACAGAAGAAAGGAAGCATAGCGAGGAGGCTAAGCAGGATTCTCTGAAAAGGTCGAATTGGAATGAAAAATGCCATTATATCTTAGACAGACAGACAGTCTTCGATGTCTTGAGTGTCTGAAAATGGTGAACTTACTCTATAATCCGGTTTGTTGGAAAAATATTTGTTTTAAATCTATTTGCAGTTAATTTAATTTATTGTGATTTTCGGCAAAATAAAAACAAATTCTAGCATTCCCCAGTCAGCCTTAAGTCTGGTGGAAATGCTTATAATTGTTGCC
>JAGNMT010000121.1 GCA_017991025.1 Verrucomicrobiales bacterium | reverse complement strand
CCTTTAAAGGTGAACGCGTTCATCCCCAGGAGCATGATGACATTGAAAAAGACCGACAGTTCTTCATACCTCTTTTCGATGCGATGATAGGGGCAGATCGAGTGGGCACAATTCTCTTCCTTCGAAAGTCCGCCGATACGCAGGAGTCCCTCCCGCTCCATCACCGTATCGGCGTCGAGAAATAGAAGCCAGTCGCCTTTCGCGACACCAGCTCCCTGCTGACAGGCCCATGGCTTCCCATGCCATCCTTCAGGAAGGGCTTTGCCATCGACGACGTTGGCACCATAACTCCTCGCCACCTCTCCGGTGCGGTCCGTTGAGTGATCATCGACCACGATGATCTCGTGCGGGGCGAATTCCTGTTGTTGAAGAGAAGGGAGGAGGCGGGCTAGATTTTCCTCCTCATTCCGGGCTGGAATGATCACGGAGATCTTTAGCCCCGGCAATAGTGCACCGGCTTCGAATTCCGGAACCGGGAGAAGACGGAGAAACATCATCCACCCTCCGCACCAGCAAAGGAAGGTCACCCCGAGGAAAATCCAAATGAATAAGTCCATGCCGACCGGCTGCAGGGCGAGGGTGTCAGGACCGCCTCGACTCCCGCTTCACGACACGATCAGAAACCTTCTGCCCGCAGAGAATTGCCATCGGCATGCCCCCGCCGGGGTTCACGCTACCGCCGGTAAAGAAGAGGTTTCGATACTTGGACGACTGTTTAGGCGCCTTGAACGCCTGATTCTTTTTCCAGTCGCTCACGACTCCGTAGATCGATCCGCCATTCGAGTAATACATTTCCTCAATGTCCACCGGCGTGAGGACATCCTCGACGACGGTGTGCTTGCGGAGATCGGTCAGACCCATACGCTCGAGCTTGTCGAGGACTCGATCCTTGAGTGCCATGTATTCCTCGCGGGTGTGGGGATTGTCAGGATTGATCGGAGGAATGTGAGGAAGGATCTTGATATTGTCATGGCCGGCCGGGGCCTTTGACGGATCGGTTCTCGTCGGAGCGACGAGGTAAATGGTGGGATCTTCGGGTAGCTTGCCCTGCTGAAAGACCGAATCAAAGTGCTTACTCTGGTTCTTCGAATAGAAAAAATTGTGGTGAGCGAGCTGGTCGTAGATCCGGTCAGTTCCGAGATGGATGACGAGACCGGAACAGGCGGGTGCGAACTTCTCCAGCTTCTTCATGAACGCGGGCGGTTCGCTGAGGAGTTTCCGGTAGGCCGGCAGCACCTCCATATTGCAGACGACATAGTCCGCCGCGAGGGTCTCACCACTCTTGAGAGTCACTCCTGTGACGATGGCGCCCTGTTTGTTGATCGAGGTGACGTCGCTGTTGAGCCGAACCGGAATCCCGAGATCATCGAGGAGCCTCCCGAGGCCGCGGGCAAGGTTGTACATGCCGCCTTTCACGTACCAGAGACCGTAATCAAACTGGATTACAGGCATCAGGTTCATGTAACCCGGCGCATCGTGAGCGGAGGAACCAACGTATTTGATGAAGTATTCGAAAATGAGGCGGAGATGTTCCTCCTCGAAGTGTTTGTTAATCGATTGGGTCATCGTGTTCCCGTGATCCATCTTAAAAATCATCTTCCACCCATAGTGGCGCAGCATCTCCCAGACATTGTCGAGACCTTTCCTGAAATAACCGTCATCGACGAGATGATACTGCGCGCGCCCGTAATCGAGAAAGCCCTGAAACTGCGCCCACAGCACCTCCTGATCACCGGGGAGCTTGGCCAGCTCGGCTTTCATGCGATCCGGCTCTTCGTATAGATCGAGGACGAGTCCGTCTTCGAAAAAATTGCGCCAGTGCGGGGAAACCGGTTCCAACTGAACGTAGTCCTCCATCCGCTTTCCGGCCCGTTCCCAGAGGCTTTTGAAAAATTGCGGCAGCGTGAAGATCGAAGGACCAAGGTCGAATCCGAAGCCCTCGATTTCCTTGAAATTGAGCTTGCCGCCTATCTTTTCGTTTTTCTCCACAATCTCAACTTCGAACCCTTCGGCTCTCAGCGAAATCGCCGCAGCAAGGCCGCCGAGTCCCGCTCCGACGACGATCACGTGTTTGTTCCGTTTCATCGGGAGACTTATTAGGCGGTGATTTCCGTTTTGCTATAGGAAAGTCCAAAACCGTCCGAAATCAGATTCGAAGCGATGCGCGCTGATTCGAAGATGGTCGGCAGACCACTCCCGGGATGAGTGCCTCCACCGACGAGGAAGCAGTTCTTGAACTCCTCAAAACGATTCCGTGGCCTCAGGAAAGCCATCTGGCTCAGGCAATGAGAGAGATTGAAAGTGGCTCCCTTAAAGATATCGAGTTCCGTACTCCAGGTTCTCGGTGTGTAGATTTTCTCTACTTCGATGTGCTCTTCCAGATCATCGATCCCCAGTCGCTCCGAGAAACCTTTCAGAATAAGAGAACGATAGCGTGCCTGGAATTCGTCCCAGTCAACATCACCATCGAGGTTCGGAGTTGGGACAAGGATATAGAGGCTGGACTTTCCGGGTGGTGCAAGCGTTGGATCGGTGACACTTGCATTCCGGACATAAAAGGAAATATCGTCCGAGGAACGGTTCAGTTTGAAGATTTCCTCAATGTTCTTTTTGTAGTCCCGGGCAAAGACGATGCTGTGGTGCGGCAGGTCGTAGAGCTTGTCGACACCCAGATGCATCATGAAGGTTGAGCAGCTGAATTTCATCTTATTCAGCTTCTCCGGGGTGTATTTTTTCAGGGCTCCTTCCGGCATGAGACGGGTCATAGCATGGCCGAAGTCAGCGTTGATAATGACACTATCGCCGAAGATTTTTTCGCCGCTCTCCAACTCGACCCCGGAGACTTTGCGACCATCGAGTATGAGTTTTTTCACGGGCGTGCCGGTGTGAATAAGCGCCCCGCAATCCGCTGCCGCGCGGGCGAGGCCGGCGGGAATCTCACTGAGCCCCCCGATAGTGTGGTAGATGCCGTGCTCGTGCTCCATGTAGGACAACATTGCAAACGCCCCCGGGCATTCCCACGCCGACATGCCGAGATATTTTGCTTGAAACGAAAAGAGCAACGCCAGTTTTTCGTCGGTGAAGTATCGCTTCAGGTTATCAAACACTGTCGAGCCGAAGGAGAGATGGGGAATCGCCGGGAGCAAGTCCGGGGAAAGCGACTTGAGAGGCCCGGGGAAATCCCGCTGAAACGCGGGGAGGAGCTTCTTGAAGCGGGCCTTTTCTCTCTTCAGAAAGACATCCATCGCCCCGGAGTGGCCGGGGAAAAGACGTTCAATTTCCGCCTTGGTGTCTTCGGTGTTGTTGCAGGCGCGGAAGATTTCGTCGTCGAAACGAAGCTCATACATGGGGTCGAGCCGCACAAATTCGATGTAATCGGCGGAGTCCTTCCCGGCCTCGATGAAGATACGATCGAGGAGCGACTTCATCATGAGGAAAGTCGGCCCGATATCGAACCGGTAACCGTTGATCTCGTGCGCGGAGGTGCGCCCTCCGATGCGGTCCTGTTTCTCAAAGAGATGCACGTCGATCCCGCGACTGGCAAGCAGAAGCGCGCTGGCGACCCCGCCGGGTCCCCCGCCAACAATGATGACCTTTTTGGGCGGGTCACCAAATCCTGTCGATTCCAAGTCCTTCATTTCGAAGCCAATGGTAACACATGGACGTCCTTTGTCGGCGGGAGAGCAACTTTCGTGCTCGAAGCAGCATTCATAGTTTCAAGGTTGAAATTCATTGTTATAATTTTCCTGCTCGGCATGGCTGGGCGGATGTACATCATCTGATTTGCTTGCAAATGGGTCTTCGGGTCGCTTTTTGAAAATCCAGCGCGTATATGAATGATCATGGACGGACCGGACGAAGCCAGCCTCAGTTACGACTTTGCTGCGATTGTGGATACCCAGAAGGCATTTTTCGCCTCGGGAAAAACGCGCGGTCTGGATTTCAGGCTTGAGAAACTCCGTATTCTCGAAGCTGCGATTACACGGCGGGGTGAGGAGCTGCTGGCCGCACTGGCGTCTGACCTCGGAAAGCCGTCTCTTGAGGCCTATGTAGCGGAGTACTATTTTGTTCTTTCTGAGATTCGTCTGTTTAGAAAGAACCTCTCGCGCTGGAGCAGACCACAACGGGTTGGGAATCCGTTTTATTTCTACCCGGCCCGAAGCGAGATTCGCCGAGAGCCCTACGGCGTCAACCTCATCGTCTCTCCCTGGAATTATCCTTTTCAACTTTCGCTCAGTCCACTCGTCGCGGCGGTCGCTGCCGGGAATTGTGTCGTTTTGAAACCCTCGGAAATGGCCCCCGCGACAGCCTTATTGCTAGCGGCCTTGATCGCCGAAGTCTTCGATCCCGCTCACGTTATCGTCGTCAATGGCGGGCCACGGATAGGAAAAGAGCTTCTCGAACTGCCCTTTGATTTTTGGTTTTACACCGGGAATGAGCGCATCGGCCGGCTTTACGCCGAGGCCGGGGCGAGAACTCTCACTCCAGTAGCGCTCGAACTGGGCGGCAAATGCCCCTGTGTCGTGGACATCGGGGTTGATCTCGACATCGCGGTGGAACGCATCATCTCTGCGAAGTTCTTCAACGCCGGCCAGACCTGTATTGCCCCGGACTTCGTGCTCGTGCCGAAAGCACTCAAGGACACCTTTATCTCCAAAGCCAGGGCGGTCCTCATTGCTGCCTACGGAAACGAAAATCGCGGCGACCTTGCCGCCATCGTCAATGAACGCCATTATCGGCGGCTCCAGTCGCTCATCACCCCGGGGGAAATTCGCGTGGGTGAGGATAACCTTGCCACCCGCCGACTCGCCCCGCGCCTCCTTCCTGATGCCGATTGGGAATCCCTCGTGATGCAGGAGGAGATCTTTGGCCCTATCCTCCCCGTGATCGCCTACGCCAGCCTCGACGAGGCATTAAAAGCGCTCTCCGCACTCCCTTCGCCGCTCGCCCTCTATGCTTTTTCACGGAATCGGCAAACGCTCGAACACATTGCTGGTTCGGTCCGATCAGGCTCGATCTGTTTCAACGACGTCCTCAAACAGGCCACCAATCTAAACCTTCCCTTCGGCGGTGTAGGCAATAGCGGCATGGGCCGCTATCGGGGCCGGGCCGGATTCGAGTGCTTTTCCTATCAGAGATCAGTCACGAGACGATATTTTTGCCGGGATTTTTTCCGCCTGATGCCTCCTTACGGCGATCGACTTGAGAACCTGCGACGACTGCTTAAGTAGACCGGGCACCATCGTGCATGCAATCACGCCGACGGCACCTTCACTTTAACGCCTTTTCAATCTCACCGGCTACTTTCTCCGCCAGGTAGACCGAGCCGGTTTCGGAGAAGTGCACATTCGCAGGGAGCTGGATTTCGGTGAGGCGGGCTTTGGCGTGGGTGTGCAGATCGTTAATCGGCACCCCGGCCCCGGTCATGACGGTGGCGGCAATTTCGTTGAATTTCACTGACTCGTCGGCGACCCGGAAAGTGGTGCCTTCGGGCACGGGGGTGGTGTTGCACCAGATGAGTTTGGCTCCGGTGGTCTTTAGTTCTGTGACGATCTGGTTGAGGTTCTTTTCGTAATCCGGCAGAGCGACCTGATGGTGAGCGCCCGGGAGTTTGGGGTCGACGCCCCGTTTCCCATCCGGGCCCATGTAGACCATGTCGTGCAGGCCGAAGTTAAAATGAATGACAGCCCATTTCGTGCCGCCCAGCCAGGTTTTCAGGTTCTTGACACCGTTCGAAGTGGGGCCGCCATTGGTGGGAATGCGGTGGACGTTGGCCTTACCCTTGAGCAGTTCCCGCACTGTAAGGGTGTACCCGATGGAAATGGAATCACCGATGAGCAGCACGCGCGGCAGCCCGGCGATATCCTCGACGGGGGCGAAGACCGGATTAGGTTTTTTACTGGCGGGGGTCTTCTTTTTATCCTCGGCTTGCGCGGCAGGGGCGGCGAGACCGGAGATGAGGAGAATGGTGGCGAGAATGGCGATAGGAGAAGGAAGAGGGCACATGAGGGATTTCTTACGGGCTTAAACAAGGTGGCTACGCATGTCAGTTTAGAGCTTCGAGTTTGGTATTCAACGCCCGGAGTCGGTTTCTTTTGTCACGGGAGGCTCTCAAGTCCCTCGATTTTCTCACTTAGTTCCCCCCATTTCGAATACCGGACCTCGAGTACGGACTCCACTTCTGAGAATCGTTTCATCGCTGCAGCGGATTCATCGCCCCTGGAGAAGAATCCGGGATCAGCAAGTTTCGCATTCAATTGCTCCTTTTCCGTTTCAAGTTTGGCTATTTCCGTTTCGAGGGTGGCAAATTCGGTTTTGAGCGGCCTCAGTCTTGAGGCGCGTTCCTCTCGAGCTTTCGCTTCGAGTCGACGTTGTTCTTTACGGTTCGCGCCTGAGTCAACTTCCACGGCCACTGACGACGCTTTACTGGATTTGCTGCTTGACTTGCCGGAGAGGGCAACTTTCGGCGGGGTCGCCTTCACGGCAGCCGCATCCATGTCCGCCCGCTTTTTCTCGAGGTAGTCGCTGACGTTTCCGTAATAGACCTTCGGCGGTTCATTGGGAATAAACTCAAGAACCTTGGTCACGATGGGGTCGAGAAAAGATCGGTTGTGCGAGACGATTGCAAAGGCACCGGTGTAGTCACCGAGGGCCCGTTGCAGCACCTCCTGCGACTGCAGGTCGAGGTGGTTCGTCGGCTCATCGAGGATGAGAAAGTTGGCAGGCTGGAGCAGCATCTTCGCGAGGGCGAGGCGACCACGTTCGCCTCCGGAAAGCACGCTGACGGATTTAAAGACATCATCTCCGCGAAACAGGAACGCACCGAGGATGCTCCGCAGATTGACCGAGACCGCTTTCGTGCCGCTGCTTTCCATCGTTTGGAGGACGGTTTTCGTGGGATCGAGTTCGTCGGCGTGGGTCTGGGAAAAGTAGGCAATACCGACCTTGTGGCCTTCGGTGAGGGTGCCCGAGGTCGGTTCTTCGATCTTGGCAATGAGACGCGAAAAGGTTGACTTGCCCGCGCCGTTCACGCCGACAATGGCGATCTTGTCCCCGCGTTCAATCGCAAAATCGAAATTGTTAATGACCTTTTTGTCTCCGTAGTGACGGCACACTTTCTCCACCTTCAGCACCGTTTGGCCGCTGCGTTCGGGTTGGGGGAAGCGGAAGTCCATCGTCGCCGCGTCCGTTTCGAGTTCGATACGCTCAACCTTCTCAAGTTGCTTGATGCGTGACTGCACCATCTTTGCCTTAGATGCCTTGGCACGGAAGCGATTGATCAGCTTCTCCGCCTTTTCGATCTCCCGATTCTGATTCTTGAAGGCCCGTTCGGCCTGTTCCCGTCTAGCGACGCGCTCCTGAAGGTAAAAGGAGTAATTGCCCGAATATTGCTGCACCCCGCCGTTCTCGAAAGCAAGGGTGCGGTTGGTGAGATTGTCGAGCATACTCCGGTCGTGTGAGATCAGTACGATCGCTCCGTCATATTGCCGCAACCACTGCTCCACCCATTGGACCGTCTCGATGTCGAGGTGGTTGGTCGGTTCGTCGAGAAGGAGGACGGAAGGCTCCTGCAGGAGCAGTTTTGCCATCGCGATCCGCATCTGCCAGCCGCCGCTGAATTCGCCGGTTTGGCGGTCAAAATCGGCCTTGGAAAACCCGAGCCCGCTCAGCACTGTCGCGATGCGGGGTTTCATCTTGCTGACATCGTGGTGCTCAAGACGGAGTTGGAGATCACCATAGACTTCGAGGAGATCGCCGTAGGCATCAGTCGTGGGATCGGCCTCTTCGAGATCGTTTTCAACCTCCTTCAGCTCGATCTGCAGCTGTCTCACATCATCAAAGGCCTTTTCCACCTCCTCAAAGACAGTCGTTCCCTTATGTTGAACGCCTTCCTGCGGAAGATAACCGACCGTGGTTTGTTTTGCCTTGATGATCCCGCCGGTGTCGGCGCGTTCGATCCCGGCGATGATCTTCATGAGGGTCGATTTGCCCGCCCCGTTAGGTCCTGCGAGCGACCAGCGCTCTTTCGGACGAATCGTGAAGGAGAGGTCACGAAACAAATTCCGCGCCCCGTATTGGATGGTAACTCGATCTACTGCCAGCATGAAGGCCGCGACTATAACCCTGTTTTTCGAACCTGCCAGCGGAAGCGCAGGGGGGAGAAGTCAATTTCACCGGATACCCGAATGATGGCCGGCCATCGGAGGAAAAACCGGGAGTAGCGGCGGAGTGTCAAAATGTGTGGAAGTCTCTGCCAAAACAGGGACGTCGAAGAGAGTTCTTTGCCCTTGCGGAAAGTTCGGGGGATCGATTCTTTGATATTTTAAGAGAATTAACGCGCCGTCTGAAATGCTGACCTTTCGGCTCGCTTAAATTAATTTCGAGCGGTTAAACGGAATGGAAGAACTCCAAGAGCCCTGAACTGATGCGCCAAACCGGGTTCGGCGGTGACTGCTCTCACAATCAGGTATCGAAAGTGAAGTAGAGAAGAAAATAAGAAAGCCAACTGTCGGACTCGAACCGACGACCGGCTGATTACAAATCCACATCTACCCTATGATAATTAGGGAGTTATGAGATAATATCCGGTAAATGCTCTTAAATTAGCTCATTTCCGCCATATTCT
>JAGNMT010000120.1 GCA_017991025.1 Verrucomicrobiales bacterium | reverse complement strand
GATGCGGCAAACGTGGCCAGGGCGAGGGAGGGAATAGTTTCTCCTTCAAAGCGATGGACGAACTGGTATTCCTTCCAGTTTTTATCTGCGGGCACATTGACGACACCTTGAAGAAATTTATCACCTCCGGCAAGGGGAAGTGATCGCAGGAGATGAGGGGTTTTGGCCTGTGGTTCGGTGGACATCGAGAGCACCACCGTGGTACGCCCGCCCGCGTTGATCTCTTCAACTGCTTTGGCGAGAAACGCCTGATCCTCTGCCCGGCCATAGGTGTAGATGATATCCACGGCAATGACGCGGACACCGAGGGCGGCCAGCGTTCGCAAAATAGAAGCGGCCGTGGCGTATTCTCCATTCTCGGCAAAGCGCCGGGCGATGTCGGCATCCATGCTCAACTCAAGGAAGCGGATGGAGTCGTCGAGTGGTGAGGCGAGGTCGAGTTCAGCGCGGGCCCGGAGGGCTTGATCGAGCCAGAACAGCTCCGGTCTTTCGGCGAGGCCGGGTGCCAAGAGCCGAAAGGCGACGAGCAGGGAGAAAATCAACAGGGGAGAAAACCATGGCCTTCTGATTACGTCGAAAGGACGCTTCGAGGCGGCGGGCAAACTCTCCTGGGGGCGGGGGCTCACGGGGCGGCAGGCGCACTGATGGGAAAGACAAGCACTCCCGGAGAGGCGAGCCCGAAGGGAATGGCGCGACTGTCCTGCGACCATTCATTTTCGAGGGTCTTCAGCCCCCGTTGCGCGGCTGCGACAGGACTCTTCTGCTCGGGTTTTGTTAGGCTGGGAGGTAGGGCACTCCGGGTCACTGCCGCCTTGGAAGAGGGCGGGAGACGCGAACCGTCAGTGAGCATATCGCCGAAGTTTACCCGATAGCTATCGACACTTTTCTGGCGCAGGAGAGTAGAAAGGCGATTTTTGATCGCGAGGGTATGCAGCATGGCCGTATCTTTATCCCCCGCAGTGAGAGCTTCCCGAAGCCACCCGACATATTCGGCGAACCGGGGCAGATTGGGATCGTCGTTTAAAAAAACAGCGATATAGAGATCGACGGATGCGGAAGCCTTGTCAAAAGGCCAGACCGCACCCTCGGCTGGAAATCGAACTGCCTTCGAGTCTTCGGTTTGCGGGGCCAACACCGGGGCCAGGTTCAGATGCAGGGCATCCCGGTCAAAAGCCATCATTAGTAGTGTTGATCCCGGAGGACCTTTCGCGATGCCGAGTATCTGGCGCTCTTTACCTGATTTCTCAACAGGAGAGTAGGTAAAGCAGGCACCGCCTGTATCGGTAAATTCGGGCGAATGATCCACAATGTAGACCGAAGCCCGGGCTTCGTCGCTCCGAGAGACAGTGGTAACCGCCAGCGTGAGGAATAGTAATCCGGAGAGGAGAAAAACAGCTTTCATATCGCTTCGTATTGTCTCGTAAGGAATGACTCGCGTCAAGACTGCCGGTGGATGATTGAGAAACACGACAGGACAGGTCGAATGAATCAACCACCGAATTAGGGGGAATCGGCTACCCTCCCCTTCAGCTCAATGGGGTCCAAAGGGCCTTCAAACCGATAAGCAGCCAGGGAACAAGCTGAATTCCGTCCGCAGATGCCTGCATGAGGGGCCTCAATTTATCCCGCTCATTTCGTGCGAGGAAAAAAGTCATCACCCCGCAAACGAATAGGCTGCTAGAGGAAAGGACAAAATTGCCCCCGGCCGCGACGGGTATCGCT
This sequence comes from Verrucomicrobiales bacterium, assembly GCA_017991025.1. Taxonomy (GTDB): domain Bacteria; phylum Verrucomicrobiota; class Verrucomicrobiia; order Verrucomicrobiales; family DEV007; genus Arctic95D-9. Next base: position 6,957 of record JAGNMT010000120.1, on the reverse strand, counting down.
GCAATCATCGAAAGAGAAACCAACCTTTCGGGCAATCGGAAATCTTTCTCCGCTCGTCCTCCTGCGAAATGAGCGGCCGGGTCAACGGAAGCATCAAGCTGGTCTTCGGCCCGGCTGATGAGAAGGCAATTGGCGGAGAAAAGGAGGGCGAGCCCTGCGGCGAGTATTCTGAACTCCACTCCGATCACCCCCGGGTACACCGCAACTCCGATCCCTGCAGTAAAACAAATCCCGATCGTGAGCTCTTTCAGGGGAACTCGCCTCGAAAAGTGGGCGTGAAGACCCGAGAAACGAAATGCGAGGTAGTAAAGGAGTGTGACCAGGCCCGGACCGATTCCGGCGAGGAGAGTCGACTTATCCAGCGCGGGGAGGAGCCGGATCGCCAAAATCCCCGATGCCGCTGCCGCGAGCATGATGAGTAGTCCCCGATGGTGTCGCGCCCACGCGTGTCGAACCGTCGGCTTCCACGGGCGTTGTGAGTGGCGCACATCGTAGAGGCGATCAAACAGGTAGATGATCCATACGCTCAGAAACAGGGCGGCGAGATTTGCCCGCGAGGTCGATTGCAGGCCCTGTTCTGCAAAATCAGAGGAAAGTGAGGTCGCCCAGCCAAGCGCCGCGAGAGGTGCGTCCAGGCAAAGAAGCGATGGGATCAGAAGGAGGCGCGCGAGGTGAGTCTTGATAAATCGGGAATTGAATTGACCTTTCCCTCTACTTCCTGAACTCCCATTTGGACAATCAATTTTCCTTTACGGGAAGCACAAGCAGCGCCCCTTTTTGCTTGCGACATGTCAACTTCATCCAATCTCTTCGCCCTCATTCTTGCCGGTGGCAGCGGCACCCGCTTCTGGCCGCTGAGCCGGAATGCCCGTCCGAAGCAGCTGCTCAACCTCTTCGACGATGAGACATTGATCGAAAAGGCCATCAATCGTCTCGACGGATTGGTCCCGCCTGAGCAGATTCTCGTTCTCACGAACGAAGCCCAGCTCGACGCGGTTCGGGCCGTTCTTCCTCAATTACCGGCCGAAAACATTGTTGCCGAGCCCGCCCGTCGTGATACCGCCCCGGCGATCGCTCTCGCCGCCGGATGGATCGCCGCGCGCAACCCGAACGCCACGATGATTGCTCTGCCGGCTGACCAGCTCGTGATTAAGGAGGAGGAGTTTCGCAATGTCCTCCGCGCCGCCGCGTGGGCTGCCGAGACCGAAGCGGCCATTGTCACTCTCGGCATCAAACCCGATTGGCCTTGTCCCAGCTACGGATACATTGAGCGGGGAGCCGTTATCGGGGCGGCCGGGGACGGGAACGGAGCCGATATTTATGAGGTTACTCGATTTCGCGAAAAACCCTCGGTCGAGACCGCCACCGGTTATCTCGAAAGGGGGGGCTTTTCCTGGAATGCCGGGATTTTCGTCTGGACTATCCCGACTCTGATGCGGGAACTCTCTCAGCACTGCCCGCCGCTTGCTGATTTTGTCATCGAACTCCGCGATTCCGGCGATTTTGGAGCGACCGTGAAGGAAAAATTCCCGATGTTGGACAAGATCTCCATCGACTTTGCTCTGATGGAAAGAGCCGGGCGTATTCTCAACCTTGAGGCCGAAGTCGGGTGGGACGATGTCGGAGGTTGGCCCTCAGTGGCCAAGTATCTCGAGCGGGATGAAGCCGACAATGCCTACCGTGGCCCCGTTCTCTCGGTCGATTCGAGAAATAACATTCTTTTTTCTTTTCCGGGTGCCCCGCTCATCACGCTGCTCGGGGTGGATAACCTCATCGTCGTACAAACGGAGGACGCTCTCCTCGTGGCGAACCGGAGTGAGGCCGATCAGATCAAGAAACTGGTCGATCTGCTCCCGGACGAATTGCTCTGAGACACAGATACCGGGAAATGAGCGAGTGGGTCAAAGCGATGGGGGTGGACTATGGGACCGCCCGGATTGGTCTTGCGGTGAGTGACGATATCGGCATGCTTGCTCATCCTCTCGAAACCGTGCCGGCGGCGAATTTGGATAGGGCCGCCCGGCGTATTGCCGAACTGGTGCGGGAAAGGAGGACGGAACACCTCGTGGTGGGACTACCTCTCCACATGAACGGGGAGGAAGGTGAAGCAGTGAAGGGTGTGCGCCAGTTCGTGGCACTGCTCCGTCCGATGCTTCCGGATTCGATCACCCTTCATGAGGTGGATGAGCGACTTACCACCACAAGCGCCATGGAGAAGCTGCATGCGGCAGGGCGCAACACAAAGAACTCGCGAAAGATCATTGACCAGGCAGCAGCGATGGAAATCCTGCAGCAATGGCTTGATAGGCGAAACGGTTATTGAGGCCGAAGCGTCCCCTGCGAACGACTGCCGCGCCCTGCGCGGAAAGAGAAATTGTACCGGCTTTTATCATTTTTTGCCTTCCCAAGTGCACTATTTTTTGCCAGAGTTAGGCCAGCTAAGTCCTCCCGTTCTTCCGCTGCAGGTTGATCGGTTGAATCTAACAACCAAACAAGAAACACTAGATACGTTATGAAAAACTCTTTTAAAATGAGTCTTCTCAGCATGGGGCTTTTTGCTGCCCTGACCATGATTTCCTGCACGCCCGGGGAACGCGGGGCGCTTGTTGGCGGCGCTATCGGAGCGGGAGCCGGAGCTTTGATCGGCGATGGAACAGGTGCTCTCATCGGGGGAGCGGTCGGTGCTATCGCCGGGTCTGAAATTTCCAAAAATCGTGCGGCGCGCAATCGATATTACGGCCGTTATTGATCTGCGGGACAAATTGCCTCCTTTTTGTGGTAGCGCCGGGGTCCGTGCCGGGATCCCGGACTCGTCGATTTCCAGAAGCGGATTTTTCCATCGTTACGATTAACAAGAATTTCTGAAATTTCTTTTCATAGACGCTTGGTTTCATTCGTCCATGAATGGTCACAGTGACTGATTGAAGCTGAAGCAAACACAAATCTTAAAGAAACGTTATGAAAAATTCCTCCCGGTTATGCCTTCTTGCGGCGGGTCTTCTTGCCGCCTCCACTTTGATTTCCTGCACGCCGGGGGAGCGCGGAGCGTTGATCGGAGGCGCCATTGGTGCGGGAACCGGTGCCTTGATCGGGGATGAGACGGGTGCTCTGGTCGGTGGAGCTATCGGAGCGATTGCCGGGTCGGAGATTTCTAAAAATCGTGCCGCCCGCAACTATTACTATAATCAGGGTGGTTATTACGGGCCGAATCAAGGAGGCTATTACGTTCCTAATCAAGGAGGCTATTATGGGCCCAATCGGGGCGGTTATTATCCTCCCAACTACGGGCCTCCTCGCCGGGGTTATTACCGGGGCAGAGGTTACTGATCGGTAATCGGGTCTCTATTTGTAGGGAACGGGAGGAGAAAACCTCCCGGTTTGTGTTGTCCCGATCAGACTGCCCGGCGTTTGAAGAAAACGGTCGCGAGGGGCGGCACCTCGATCTGGATCGAATAGGTTCTGCCATGCGCCGCCTGTTCCTGCGCGGGAATACCGCCGGCAGCACCGATATTGGAACCTCCGTAGAGACTGGAGTCGGAATTCAGGATCTCCTCGTAAAATCCGTGATCCGGCACTCCCAGCCGATACCCGGACCGGGGAACCGGCGTCGCATTAACGATCACGACGACGCTCTCCCCGGATCGGCTGCGCCGGACAAATGAGAAAAGGCTGTGTTTCGCGTCATTGTGATCGATCCATTCGAATCCGCCCGGTTCGTGATCGAGTTCATGGAGCGCGGTTTCAGACGTATAGACTCGGTTGAGATCGCGCACGAGGCGCTGGAATCCACTGTGCTCCGGGAAATCAAGGAGGTGCCAGGGAAGGCTTTCGGAGTAGTTCCACTCTTCGGACTGTCCGATGTCAATGCCTTGGAAAAGCAGCTTTTTGCCGGGATGGGCGAACATCCACGCGAGGAAAAATCGGGCATTCGCCATCTGCTGCCAGCGGTCTCCGGGCATTTTTTGAATGAGGGAGCCTTTCCCGTGAACCACTTCGTCGTGACTGAGGACGAGGATATAGTTCTCATGATAGGCGTAGATCATCGAGAAAGTCGCTTTTCCGTGATGGTACTTCCGGTGAATGGGCTCGTGGCTCATGTAGCTGAGCGAGTCGTTCATCCAGCCCATGTTCCACTTGAACCCGAATCCGAGCCCACCCGTGTCAACGGGCCGTGACACTCCGGGGAATGCCGTCGACTCTTCAGCGAGGGTCATGATTCCCGGGTTCTCCTCGTAGCAGATCTGGTTGAGCTGTTTTACAAACTCGATCGCCTCGATATTCTCCCGTCCGCCATATTGATTCGGGATCCATTGCCCGTCCTCGCGCGAGTAATCCAGGTAAAGCATCGACGCGACGGCATCGACGCGGAGACCGTCGATGTGGAATTCCTGCAGCCAGAACATCGCATTGCTGATCAGGAAATTTCGAACCTCGTTGCGACCGAAATTGAAAATTAGAGTGCCCCAGTCCGCATGCTCCCCCTGCCGGGGGTCGGCGTGTTCATAAAGCGACGTTCCATCAAAGCGGGCGAGTCCGTGGGCGTCTTTCGGGAAATGGGCGGGAACCCAGTCAACGATGATTCCGATGCCGCGCTGGTGACACCGGTCTACAAACTGCCGGAACTCATCCGGTGTCCCGAAACGGCTCGTCGGGGCAAAATACCCGCAACCCTGATACCCCCAGGAACCGTCGAAGGGGAACTCTGCCACCGGCATCAACTCGATATGGGTGTAGCCCATGTCGGCGACATAGTTGATCAGCTCATCGGCGAGTTCGAGGTAGCTGAGGAAGCGATTTCCCTCGTCAAAACGACGTTTCCAGGAACCAAGATGGACTTCGTAGATGGACATCGGGCCGTGATAGGGATCGCGCTTCGCCCGCTTCTCCATCCAGTCTTTGTCCTGCCATTCGTATCGATTCAGATCATAAATGATGCTCGCCGTCTCGGGCCCGTGCTGGGAGAAAAAAGCGAAAGGGTCGCTCTTCACAAAAAGATTGCCCCCCGCCCCGACGATCTCGAATTTGTAGTGATCGCCGGTGCACAGGTGCGGGATAAAAATTTCCCAGATGCCATTGTGGTTGCGCATCGGGTGAACCCGTCCATCCCAGCCGTTGAAATCGCCCACAACACTGACCCGGTGGGCATTGGGGGCCCAGACCGCGAAAGAGATCCCCTTGATGCCACCGAACTCACGGAGATGCGCCCCCATGGTTTTCCAGAGACGGCGATGGGTCCCTTCGCCAAGAAAATAAACGTCCTGCTCGCCAAGGACCGGCCCGAAGGAGTAGGGATCGGTGAGAGGCTCCGTCACCACGTCTCCGAATTTAAAGGTGAGGGTGTAGGCGAAGCCTTCGGTCCGATCAGGGAAAAGACATTCGTAGAATCCTTCACGCCTGAGGCAATTCATCTCGATTGCCTCCCCGCCCTCCGGGGTGACGTGTACGAAAGACGTATGAGGCCGGAAGACTCGCAATACCATCCCAGTCCCGCCGGGATTCAGGTGCAGCCCCAGAAAACCGAAGGGATCTCCGTGAGCCGCACCCAGGATTAAGGAGATTTCGTTCGGATTGGAACTGCAAGTGCTTGATTGTGACGACATAACAAAACAGTGTAAGACTAAAATTGATTTTTCGAAAGCAGGGTTCCGTAGATTGCGTAATTTGGCCCTAGCATCTTCAGTGCCATGTCCCGACCAGCCCCCCGATTCAACGCCACCCCTTTCGCTTATCACCAGGAACTGGAGATCGAGATCGATTCGTTAACTAACCTTGGAAAAGGTGTAGGGCGAGTGAATGATTGGGTCGTATTCGTTTCCCACTCCCTTCCCGGAGAGCGGGTCAAAGCCCGTGTTTTCCGCAATAGCGCCAGTTTTTCGGAAGCCGATCTCGTCGAAGTGGTCCGGCCGAGTCCTGACAGGGTCGCTCCGCGCTGCTCGCTTTTCGGCCAATGCGGCGGATGTCAGTATCAGAACCTGTCCTACTCCGCCCAGTTGGATTGGAAACGTGGCCAGGTCGCGGAACTGCTCCAGCGCATGGCGGGAATCGAATTTCCCGTCGCCCCGGTCCATCCTTCACCACTCACCTACGGCTACCGGTCCAAGATCACGCCGCATTTCCAGAAGCCCAAAAACGGGCAGATGGGAGCGATCGGCTTTCTCGTTGAGGGCCGCCTTCAGCAGGTCCTCGATGTGCCGCAGTGCCCCATCGCATCAGAGACGATCAATGCCAAATTGCCGCAGGTTCGCCGCGAGGTTACCGCCAATGCCCGTTCTTACAAAAAGGGGGCGACCCTCCTCCTGCGGGACTCTCTCGACGGCTACGTCTGTACCGACCCTACGGAAATGTGTGAACAACAGGTCGGGGCTTTGAAATTTTCCTTCCACGCCGGTGAGTTCTTCCAGAACAATCCGCATATTCTCTCTGACTTTGCTGACCACGTGAAAAAGGAGGCGCTAGGTGACGGAGGGGTGACACATCTGGTCGATGCCTATTGTGGCTCCGGCTTGTTTTGCCTGACGGCGGCCCGCGATTTTGAGGAAGCGGTCGGCATCGAGATCAGCGAGTCCTCGATTGACTGGGCCAAGCGTAATGCTTCGCAGAACGGTATCACCAACTGCCGCTTCATTACCGGCGACGCGTCGAATATTTTCGGGGAAGTCAACTTCCCTCCGACCACGACTGCCGTGGTCATCGATCCGCCCAGAAAGGGCAGCAGTCAGGAGTTCCTCGACCAGCTCATCACCTTCGGCCCGCGCCGGGTCGTCTACGTGAGCTGCAACCCGGCCACCCAGATCCGTGATCTGGAGATCTTGAAGGATCACTACAACATCACGAACATACAGCCGTTCGACCTCTTTCCCCAGACGCGGCATCTGGAGTGTGTCGTGACGTTGGAGAGGAAGTGAGCCAGTTTTAATCGGCAATCTCCGCCGCCTCCAGCGGAGCCTCAATCCAGCG
>JAGNMT010000119.1 GCA_017991025.1 Verrucomicrobiales bacterium | reverse complement strand
CACCTCCAGATGGATCTCTTGAAACTCCTCGTCGGAGAGGAAAAGAACATCTGCGTCGTGGGCGATGATGACCAGAGCATCTATGGATGGCGGGGAGCGGATATTACGAACATCCTCGGGTTCGAGCGATTCTTTCCCGATCCGACCGTCATCAAACTCGAAGAGAACTATCGCTCCACCAACAGCATCCTCCGTCTCGCGAACAGCCTTATCCGGCACAATCTCCAGCGTCGGGACAAAACGCTCTGGAGCGGGCGGGGGGAGGGCGAAAAGGTGCGTCTTGTCGCCATGCCTGACGCAGAGACGGAAGCAGACTGGGTCATCAGTGAGATTCTCGAAAGACATCGCATCGGTCGCCGCCCTTACGATGACATGGCGATTCTCTTCCGCATGAACAGCCAGTCGAGAGTCATGGAGGAAAAGCTGAGGGAAAACGAGATCCCCTACAAACTCATCGGCGGACAGTCCTTTTTCGAGCGCAGGGAGATCAAGGATATTCTTGCCTATCTTTACCTCTTTTTGAATCACGACGACGACGTCAGCCTGCTCCGGGTCATTTCGACGCCTCCACGTGGGATCGGTGAGGGCACGATCACTCTCGCAACGCAGTTCAGTATCGATCATCAAATGAGCGTGTTCACCGCGCTCAATGATTTTGAATTTCTCGGGAGTCTCTCGGGCCGGGCGCAGAAGGCGATCGAATCGTTTACCTCCTTCATTTATCGTTATTCCGATGTGTCGCATACCAGTTCAGCGAACTACGCGGCAATGACGGAGGAATTGATCAAGGAAATCGGTTACGCGGAGTTTTTGAAGAAGAACTGCAAGACATCCGAGGAAGTCGACAGTCGCCGTAAGAACGTCGCCGAACTCATTGAGAGCATGCACAGCCATTTTGAAAAATCGCGACGCGGGCTGCGCGGTTTCCTCGACAGTGTCGCGCTCATGCAGGATCGTGAGGACGCGAAGAATGAGGCGGAGGGAAACGGCGTTTCACTGATCACAATGCATGCGGCGAAGGGACTTGAGTTCCCCGTCTGTCACATCATTGGAGTCGAGGAGGGGATTCTTCCCCATTCCCGTTCCATCGAAGAAGGAAGCCGGGACGAGGAGCGGCGTCTGCTCTACGTCGGTATCACCCGCGCGATGGAGGATCTCACGATCACCTGGTGTCGCAGTCGCAATCGCTATGGCGACAAGATGCCCTGCCAGCCGAGCTCGTTTTTCCGGGAGTTGAGTAAGGACGAGTTGATCGAAACCGATCACGGCACGCTCGCCGCGACTCCGGCGGACGAGGATTTTGCGGCGGACTATTTTGCGAGAATGAAGCAAATGCTGTCCTCCTGATAACTGTTGGCCCGAAGCGAACTAACCTCTATTCGCACTTGCACCTCAGTCCGGCCTGCCCGAATTTTCCGCTGTGACAGAAGTAAATTACAAGGTTGGCAACGAGACTCTCATCAAGGTCCTCAACGGAGCTGCGGGAAAGCTCCGGTCGCTCCTCAAGAAGCAGGGCCGACTCGAGCACGGGGCTCTTCGCGTTGCGGTGATTGGCGGCGGCTGCTCCGGCCTGCAATACAAAATGGACCTTGTCGATGGTCCCGCAAATCGGGACATTCTGATCGAGTCAAATGAGGTGCGTGTTGTCATCGATCCCAAGAGCGCCCTTTTTGTCACCGGATCGGAACTCGATTACAGTGATGATCTTCAGCAGGGTGGCTTCAAGGTGACTAATCCGAATGCGGTCGTGACCTGTTCCTGTGGCGAGAGCTTTGCCGCCTGATCCGGTCGGCAGGCGGTTCATAGATCGACCCCGAAGCGCTTCAGAAGCATTGCCATCCCCGTATAGAGCAGCATCGTGATGAGGCAGCAGATGAGCAGAGTCGGCCAGAAAGCGATTCCCTTTCGAAGCAGCCAGGGAAAGACGAGGAACATGGGGAGACTCGGAAGCACGAACCAGAAGACGCCCGTGGAATGGGCGGCAAGTTTCTCGGTTCGCTCGGCCGGGTTCTCCTGCATTCCGAACCAGATCCAGACAAACGTGATCAGTGAAACGAGGGGTAGCGAGGCAATGAGACTTCCGAAAAAGGGACGGCTGCGGGTGATCACGATTTCATTTACCGTGTAGATCATTCCAGCTGAAATGAGAAGTTTGATGAGGGTCAGCATTGACGCATTCTATAACGAAAGTGCCGCGCTTGTCACCGCTCAATCGAACTGAATTGCGCGGGGCGGCGGGAGTTGAACCCGTTGAGCGGGGATTTCCTCTTCGGGCGTCTCGGTAATAACCGGCCGTGCCACTGGAATGCCGTTGCTTCCTATCTCCACGGCCGGAGCGTCGACTCCGGTACCGGGCTCCACGACTTCGGCCACGACCGGGGCGACTCTCGCCCGGATCACTGGAGCAAAGGAATTGTAGGGATCGTTCGATCCGACGACGGTCGGTGCCACGGGCAGGACGGGAGTCGCATTCTCCTGAACGACATAACTGGCGACCAGAGGACCTTTACGGGACTGTTTGGTGAGGTTCTTGAGCCGGTTCCCCCCTTTGCCATGGATGTGACAAATGGTTTCCAGATTCGTTCCGGGGCGGAGGAATTCGTTGTAGGTGCAGCGGACTTGAGAGGCGACTCCGTCGCCCTTTTCAAGCATATCATAACAATCGTCTGAGGCCAGTTCACCGGACTTGAGGCAGATTTCCACCTCCTCGGCATCCGGAGGAGGGAGAAACGCCTTTGGTTCAAATTTCTTTGCCGCTTCGTTCATCACCGAAGTCCACACCGGTAGAACCGTGTCGGAGCTGAAGGCACCGGGATAAATGGTCGCACTCTGATCGAACCCGGTCCAGACAACGCAGGTCACTTCCGAGGTATAACCGATAAACCAGTTGTCCGTGAAATCGTACTCGGTCCCTGTCTTTCCGGCGACGGGGTAATTTCCGAGCCCGTATTTTTCGCGGGCCTTGCCGGCTGTACCGTAGTCAAACGAATCGGTCAGAATGCTGTTGATCTGATAAGCGGTGTAGCGATCAATGGTCTGGCCGGTTTTCATTGCCACGGTGGGAGTGTAGATAACGTTACCCAGACCATCCTTGATGTTCTCGATGATATGAGCCTTCTCAGCCCGTCTCCCGTTGTTTGGAAAGATCGTGTAGGCAAGACAAAGATCCTCCGGGGAACTTGGATTTCTCCCGAGGAAGGTAGCGTTGAATTTCTGAAGATCTCCATCGAAGGTCAAACCGGCACTGCGGGCAAGATTTACCACCGGGTCAATACCGACTTTCTGGCCCAGCCTCACGGTGGCAGCGTTCTTCGACTTGGCGAGTGCGCGTCTGGCCGTGATGACATTTTCATAGACGTTGCTGAAGTTCTCAGGTCCCCACTCCCCGAGAATCCCTGTGGTGCCGCCGACCATGACCTGACGGGTATCCATGGGTGTGTCATCTACGAGCGTGCCCGGAAAAAATCCCGCCTCAAAGGCTGCCGCGTAGACAAAGGGTTTAAAGGTGGTTCCCACAGGGCGCCGCCCCTGAGAGATGCGGTCGAACATGCTGTCGTTGAAATCTCTCCCACCAACCCGGGCAATCATTCCGCCGGTCTTGTTGTCGATCATGAGCAGGGCACCCTGCAAGTACTTGGGCGCCTCAAACGTCTGGTCCGGATGAGCCGACTGAAGAAAGGCGGCCTTTTTCTCTTTGTATTGCTGGAGCGTCGCATGCTTGAAATCGGGGTGCTGCTCAATCTTGGTCAATTGCTCCTGAAGGATGGACTCGGCGTGCTCCTGAATGCCGGTGTCGATGGTTGTATGGATGCTGAGGCCGCCTTTGGAAACGATTTCAAAACCGAGCAATTCGATTACCTCCTGGCGAACCTTTTCATAAACGAAGGCCGATTTCCCGGTAATGTTCCCTTTGGCGACGGTTTGTATCTCGGATTTCTGGAGACGATCCCGGGTGCTGGCATCGATGTGTCCCTCGACCTCCATTCGCGCAAGCACATGGTTTCGCCAACGCATTGAAACTTCCGGAAAACTCCGCGGTGAACGGTGGTAGGGGTTCGGGATCGTCGCGGCAAGGGTGGCTGCTTCAGCCAGAGAAAGGTGTTCCGGATCTTTACCGAAGTATCCTTCCGAGGCGGAGGCAATCCCGTAATAACCTCCCCCGAAGTAGATCCGGTTGATGTAGAGCTCGAGGATTCGTTGTTTACTTCCGATCCGCTTTTCGATGCGCTGGGCAAGAAATATCTCGGTGAACTTCCGGCTCATGGTTCTGTCCTTGAGCTCGAAGGTTTGCCGGGCCAGCTGCTGGGTGATCGTCGAGGCCCCTTGATTGATGCCTTTTGACCGGAGACTGTAGTAGGCGGCCCGGAGGATACCCCAGTAGTCGACCCCGTCATGCTGGTAAAACCGGCTGTCTTCTGCTGAGAGCAGCGCGTTGACGAAATCGGCTGAGACTTTTTCGAGCGGGACCGGCCTGCGATTCTGAACAAAAATCCGCCCTAGCTCCTTTCCGTTCCGGTCGAGGATACGGCTGGCGACTTCGACCTCTTCAAGTTCTGAAAGATCGAAAGACTGGGCGAGATCGTAGCGCGGCTTGAGGTAAAAAAATGCACCGGCCGCGCCTATGGCGGCCACGACGAGGAAGAGGGCGAAAAGGAAGATGAAGAACCTCATCCACAACACGAGTCGCCGCCGCCGCCTGGCCAGCTTCCTCTCCCGGTCACTGAAGGGAGGCAGAGGGATTACGCTACTGATCGGCGGATCGGCATCAATGGTGCCGATCGCTTCAAAATCGATATCGTCGAAATCGTCGGACACGGAAGGATTTGGTCAAAAGGGTTCGAGGAGGTAGGGTAGAAACCGATGCATACAACACCGAGACACCCGTCCGGCTCCCAAGATACGCGTCTTTTCGATCTCGTCTTTCAAAGAATATCGAAAAGTCCAGACACTTCGATGTCTTTCGCGGAATTCATGGATCTCGCCCTTTATCACGATAAATATGGCTATTATTCAAGTCCGGGCTCGCGAGTAATCGGACGCTCGGGAGACTTTTTTACGAGCGTCGCGGTTGGGGGAACGTTTGGTCTTCTTCTCGCCCACGCCCTCGTTCGGGAAGTAAACACACGCCCTGATCGTGAGGCACCCTTTGTGATCGTGGAGCAGGGGGGCCACGACGGACGCCTTGCCAGAGACATCATGGCCGGGCTGAAAGAAATCGACAGGGCGCTTTGGGAACGGGTGGAGTATCGCATTATCGAGTCACGGAAGCCGGTCCGGGAGATGCTCAATCAAACTCTGGCTGAGGATCCTTCCTCGGCTCAGTTTAGAGTCGTGAAATCCTTCGTAGAGGCGAGAGCCCCCCGGGGGGTGTTCATCTGTAATGAACTGCTTGATGCGTTCCCGGTGCATTGTTTGATCTATGCGGGAGGCCGCTGGCAGGAGCGATGTGTCGGGCTCGACAGGGCCGGGATACAGTTGGATTGGGTTTCCCGGCCCCTGCCCGCATCGCTCTCCGAATTTGCCGACGAGCTGGGAAATGAATTTCCTGAAGGCTATTGCACCGAAGTCTGTCCGGCCGTTGACAAGTGGATGATGGAGGCGGCGCAACTTTTTGAGGAGGGGCTCTGGTGGGTGATCGATTACGGATATGAACGCGCCGACTACTATCTGGAGCAGCGCCGGACGGGCACCTTGCGATGCTACGACGGGCATCGCGCCGGCGAAAACCCATTTATCTCTCCGGGCGGGCAGGACATCACTGCTCATGTCGATTTCACCCGGCTGGAGCTCGCTGCAGAGAGGGAAGGATTGATAAGGAGTCAGTTCACCGATCAGCACCATTTTCTGATCGAGGCGGCCCGCCCCTGGCTGCTCGGGATGGAGGGAAAGGTCCCGGATGCGGTGACGGCGAAGCGGCTCAGGCAGTTTCAGACGCTCACGCATCCTTCGCTAATGGGGCAGCAGTTCAAGGTCATGGAATTGAGGAGGGGGATTCAAAGCACCTCCGCTGCGATTTGATCTCGAATGGACCGTACAAGATGCGCGTCGTTCTTAACTGCGTCGAGGAAGGAGGGATAGCGCGGACGCCACCCCGTTGCCTTAAGAGCCACGTTGGAAATGATCTTGTCCGTCCAGGCCCGTTTCCGATCCAGTGCCGGCGGCGCATCCGGCGGGACCGGAAGATCAAAAAAAGTGGCAAGTGCTTCATAGCATTGCCGCTGCGTGAGCGGAACGTCATCCACAACGTTATAAAGGGAACCCCGATGTTGTTCTACTCCGGTGGCGATGAGATGAGCGATAGCCCCGGCCGCGTCATCACGATGGATTTGATTGAGGTGACGACTGATGACGCCTTCATCAATCGTCGCGGTTCCTTCAAGCATCTTTTTCAAATGCACGGAGCGGCCGGGTCCGTAAATCCCGGCGAGCCTCAAGGCAATGCCGCCTCCGGCCCTCGCGATCGCTTCGGCTTCACAGAGGAGGCGGCTCGTTTCCCGGTCGGGTGAGGTATCTGATCGCTCGTTGACGAGACTGCCGTCCGTCTGGCCATAGACACTGCTGCTGCTCGTGAAAACGACGGGTACGCCCTGAAAGGTTTCGCTCAAGTGATACAATCCATTGATGAATACCGCCCGGTAGGCCTCGGGACCGCCGCGACTGGAACTGGCGCAATGGACGATCACATCGGGCTTTGAGTAGGGAAGCGACTCAGGAAGGGATCGAACCGATTCCTTTGAAGAAATATCGGCGGCCAGGACCGGGTAGGGCAGATGATCGGCACATAGGCGGCTCACGGCCGCCATCGGGAATCCCAGTTCATTGAGATCCCTTGCCAGGGTCGAACCAACGTAGCCGTGTCCGATAATGAGGAGGCGTGGAAAAGGCATCGGGAAAGGATACGCCGCACCTTCCAGCCCGGGAGGTCAATTCGGCTCAGGAGCGAGGAATAGGCTGAAGGCTTCGGATTTGGCGAATCTGACGGGGAGGCTCCAAAGCAGCGGTATCGTTACTCGTGACTTGAGTTTTCCTGTCAATGTCGGTCTCTGCGAGATCCTTGACGGCCGGGGGGAGCGGAGGCGGTTCGTCAATTCGGTGCTCCCCGTCGGCAGGGGGGACCCGCAGATCTGCCATTTCCCCGGGGGTAATCCCTTCGGGCGGGGCATCGTTCCGGGGAGGGGCGACCGGTTTCTCAGAGGCAGCTGCTCCCGTCGGGTCTGCTTTCTCGTCGCCCTTCAATTCGGTGACCACCTCATCGAAAAAAGATTCGAGAGCGGGATCGATTTCGATTTCCGAAAGTGTTTCTGTCCATTCCCCTTCGACAGGCGAAACGGCGGCGATCACGAAGAGGTGAATCAGGGTCACTCCGAAGATGACGCTGACGTTTTGGAGGGAAAGTTTCATGGGAAAGAGGGATCGGAATTGACACTAATAACTCTGCATCGATGCCGCCTGTCGGGCGATGGGGTTAACTTCGAAACGCTCATCCTCATCTCCGGAATCTCCGCGCAGAAGCCTTTCCCGGATCGAATGGTAGTATTTTTTGCCGTCATTGGACTTGCCGGGGGCGATTTCGTTTTCAGGCTGCAGCGATGGCTTTATCACTGAGCCGGACTCCGGTACCGTGGGGCGGACCGGGCTTTCAATTTCGGCAAAACTCCTCTCGAAAAGACGGTTGATGTCGTCCCGGAAACGATCCAACTCCTGTTTTCTCATCCGTACCGTAGCCTGGAAGCCAATCCGGGCGAGAATAGCAGGTGCGGCAACGAGGATGGAAAGGGTGAAGTATCCGAGGGCTCCGCCCACCATGGGGGCGATCTCGGAAAATTCTTTTGCTTTGTCAAAGCCGCTCATGAGCGTCCAGACGAGTCCAAATGTCCCGGTAAGCAATGCGGCGGCAGTGAGGAGCCGGAGTCCTTCAATCCCGGACTGCAACCGCCCGACAGCAGCCCGAAAACCGGTGTGGAATGCCAATTTCAGAAAATCCAATTGCCGACCCGCGAGTTTCCCTGCCTGTTTGATGCGGCGCTGCATCATTTCCTGCGGCTCCCGTGATCCGAGGAGCTGGTACGCTGCTTCGCGGGCCCCTGACTGGTAGATGACGTGTTTTAGGGACAATTCGTCAATCCAGCCTTCTTCGAACACTTCGAGGGTGGTTTTGGATTTCCGCAAGCGTTCGGTGAACAAGCGGTCGACGCGCTTGATTTTTGTCAGCTGGACGATCTTCGAAATGATCATGACCCAACCAATGATGGAGAGCATAAAGAGGAGCCAGACGAGGATTTTGCCCGGGAAAACGGGTTGGTCGAGAGTCGCACGAATGCTACCGAGGAGAGGGATGGTAATTGTATTGAGAAACATGAGAACTAAAATTATAACGCCGCAGGGGCTGAAACCGGGCAAATTATAAAATATCTTACAAATCTTAATAAAACAAGTGCGTCCTTACAAAATTTATTTCCTCCCCGGTGAAAAAAGTGGGCACCGGAGTAGAATTTTGGTTTTGAATTGTAATCGATTCTTTGCTGGAGCGGTCCCATCTTGGACCTCGAACATTTCGCGAATTGCGGATACAGTCTACACATCTCTTTTTCAATACCATGAGCACCCTGGGCGTTATTCTCGTTATTCTCGCTGTCTTCATCCTACCCGTCATATTTGTGATCGGGCTATACAACGGACTGGTGAAGCT
>JAGNMT010000118.1 GCA_017991025.1 Verrucomicrobiales bacterium | reverse complement strand
CCCCAGCCTTGAAACTCTTTACTGGGTGGAACCGGCGATCCGAAGGTCATTCACCGTGATGATAATGGGGCTGGTGCCGGGTGTCGGTATCTGGTGGGTGATAAAGCCCTTCCCAAATGCGGTACCGCCCGTCAGTCCCTCAATGGAGGCCCTCTATGCGCCCTGGATCTCAGCGGGGGGAATCGTCCTGGCTGCTCTCGCCGGGATAGTCATGACGGGGCGTTACCTGCTGGTGAGGAAGACCTTTACCAACGGCGAAAGTATCAAAGGCACCGTGGAGGAGGTTAGCCGTCATGACACGAACATGCACAGCAATACGAGCAGGATGAATACCACCCCCACCTACGTCCACTATGTGACCATCCGCTACGACCTGCACGGAGACGATTACAAGCGCCGCTTCAAGCTTCCGCATTCACCCTCCACTTATGGTATAAAGAAGGACAGTGAGGTTGACTTGATGGTCCTTGAATCGCTGCCGCGTAAACCGCTTATCCGTGCGGTCTATCAGGAGACTTCTGCCGCTAAATCGCGATTCCTGTTCTGGTAACCCTTCCCCTAAGTCCGGGGGGCGGAAATGACTCTCAGCTTACTTTCCAGAACGAACGGCGCAAAGGGAAACAGTGCGCAGAGAAAAACGATCACGCACCACTTGAAAGATAGTTTCTTCCGAAACAACACTTCCAGCAGGCACAGGCAGAGGGCGAGAAAAAGAACTCCGTGAGCCATGCCGACGATCCTCACTGCGAGCGGTTCGCCAGCGAGGTATTTCAGAGGCATTGCGATCCCGAGGAGAATGAGATAGGAGATGCCGTCGAGGATCGAGGCAAGTCGCAGGCGATCAATGGCGTTGGTTTTGAGATCGAGCGTCATTGTGAAAAGTTTCATCGGATTCTACACACGGAGCGTCGCCCGATCATCCGAAAAGCGCTACCCTGAAACCTCTCCCGCATACACGTTGAATCCTTTATCCCGGAGGAATCCGACGAGTGTCTGGCCGCTCTCCCGGGCTAGCTTTACGGCAAGACTGCTCGGGGCGGAGATTCCCGCCACGACCGGGATGCGCGCGGCAAGAGATTTCTGCATGAGCTCGAAGGAGACACGGCCACTGACTAGCAAAATTACTCCGCTCAGGGAGATATCGTGCCGCAGCGCATGGCCGATCACTTTGTCGAGGGCATTGTGACGTCCGACATCTTCACGCAAAAGCAGCAGTTCACCCGTGGCGCTAAAAAGGGCCGAGGCATGGAGGCCTCCGGTGCGGTCAAAAGTCTCCTGAGCCTCGCGGAGTTTCATTGGAAGGCTTAGAAGCAGGTCGGGCGAGGGCACAAAGGTTGATGCTACCGGGGGGAAGTGTTGAAAGACGGATGTGATCGTCGCTTTCCCGCAGACCCCGCAACTGCTCGAGGTGAAGACATGGCGGGTCAGGCTGCTCAGGTCCGGATCGGCGAGGAGCCGCACGTCGAGGGTATTGCCGACCCCTTCGGGATCAACATCGGGGCAGTGAGCGATTTCGGCAATTTCGTCTGCTCGACCGATGAGACTCTCGGTGAAGAGGAATCCGGTCGCGAGCTCGTCGTCATGTCCCGGTGTCCGCATCGTCACTGCGACGCTGGTGCCGTTTACCCGAATCTCGAGAGGCTCTTCCGAAGCGACACGATCGGTGTTCACTGTAAAGCCCTGCCCCGAGCGAAAGCGGCGCAGTTGAATCGCTTCGTCGCATGGCCCCTGCTCCAGCCCGACGAGGTCTTCGGGAGTGTTGAGGTTGGCAAAATTGCGGGCAGTCAGATCTGTGAGGGACAGTGGGGCTATCAGTCCCTGCGCCTGTGCTTCGTCGAGGATGACCTGAAGCTTTCGCTGGCCGGAGGCAAGTGCGCTTTTGATCAACGCGAGCATAGCTTCGCGAGGGTAAACCGCCGCGAGCGGTTCCCAGAAGCGGTCCGACCTCGCCACGATACCCCGCTGCGCGGCTAGAAGAGATTCGAGAAAAGCCGTTTCCATGAGAGGCAGATCGACGGCGAGAACGAGAACAAACGGAGCTTCGCTTTCATGCAGGATCGCTTTTAATCCACCGATGGGACCGAAATCCGGCTCGTCATCAATAAGGCGCTCGACCCCCTCGAGGACTTCGGGAAAGGGTTGATCAGCGTTGGTGGAAAGCCAGAGTCGATCCGGACGCAAGGACGCGAGTTTTCGCAACTGCACCACATAGAGGGGCTGTCCCCGCCAGGCGAGGAATGCTTTGTCCGAGGCAAAGCGGGTCGAGCGTCCTCCGGCTATGAGGGCTGCATCAAAATGGAAAGGAGATGACATAGCGCATTAAGGAACCTGATTGTCTGTCCCGAGGAGATCGTTGACTGCCTTGTTTGCCGCCCGCACAACGTACTTGTTCGACGGATCGATGAGAGCGCTCTGCATCGCGGCGAGGGAAGGGCGGGCTACCTCGTCAAGTTCGTCGAGAACGACGATTGCTTCGAGGCGCGCCCATTTATTGTCTCCGGTAAGGTGTTTCTCCAGCGCGGGCAATCCCTCTGCCGTCCGGTCCATGCGGCAAAGCGCTCGCGCCGAAGCGATTACGACGGCCGGGGATTCATCTTTCAGGGCATGACTCAGCGCGGCGTGAACTCCGACAGCTTCCTTTACCTCATCGGCAAGGTTTCCCAGCCCGGTGGCACTCCAGTAACGGACTGTGGCATCGGCATGCCCGAGACCCTCGAGCAGATCTGAAACAAATCCCGCTCCGCCGGATGCCTTTGTCGCAGTCGTCGTGAGATTCGCGATGAGAGCGCCTTGGTCCCTATCTCCATGGAGAATACCAAAGGCGGAACCGGCCGCTTTCTCCCGTCGCAGGATCTCCGATTCGGGCATCAGGCCGAGATCGCCGACTTTCATCTGCCATTCGGTGAGGGCGGCTCGCAGTTCTGCAAGCACTTCCTCCTGCGCGGGATCGCCGGCGAGATTGTTAATTTCATGAGGATCGTTCTTGAGATCATAAAGCTCCTCGACCGGCTTCCGCCTCGCTGAAAAAAGAGACATCGCCTCGTTTAAGTTCCCGGCCTTTTCCGCCTTCCGGATTTCCTGCATCGTGGCACCCTTCTCAGGTGTATTCATATACTGGTAGTAGGGCTTGAGCGGCTCGAAGTTGCGAATGTAACGGAAACGTCGATTCCTCACCGCACGAATGATGTCGTATCGCTCATCCATGCGGTCACGCGCACCATAAACAAAAGCCCGCTCTCTATCGCCGCGCACGAAAGACTCCCCCTGCATGTAGTCGGGAACGGACAGGCCGCTCAACTGCAGCATGGTTGGGGCGAAATCGACCGAATTGACGAGGCGGTCGTTGACCTGTCCCGGTCCGTGTGACGAAAAGGATCGTAGCGATTCCGGGAAACGGATGATCAGCGGGATATGTGTCCCCGAATCATAGAGCCAGCGCTTCGCCCTCGGCAGCCCGACCCCGTGATCGGACCAGAACATGACCAGGGTGTTTTCCCACTCGCCCGACTCCTTCAGCTCCGCGATGAGATTTCCCGCCCATGTATCCATGGCTGTGATGAGCTCATAATTGCGTTTCCAGTCCTCACGCACTACGGGGGTATCGGGGTAGTAGGGCGGGAGATTCTTAAATGCGGTCGGGTCCTGACGCTGACCGGCGGTGAGATCTTTGGTCACCTCATCGTACTTCTCCTTGCTCTCGATCCCGCTCTCGTGGCAGCCAGTGAAGTTGAAGATCGCAAAAAAGGGCTGCCCCTGCTTCCGGTTTTTCCAGTGCGCTGTTGCCGATGTGTCGTCCCAGATCTCCCGGGGCGAAGGTTTATCGAACTGGTAATCCGTCTTCGTGTTGTTCGTGCAGTAGTAGCCCGCTTCGCGGAAATACATCGGAAAAGGCTTCAACCACCCGGGCAGGGTCGCGTCACAGCGCATGTGGTGAGTCCCGATCGAATTCTGATACATGCCCGTAATGATCCCCGAACGGCAGGGCGCGCAGACTCCGGCGGTGGTATAGACGTTCGAATAGCGAACACCTTGCTGTGCGAGCGCATCGAGATTCGGAGTAATCGCATAGGGATCGCGGTAGCTCCCGAAATGAGGAGAAATATCCTCGGCGGAAATCCAGAGAATATTGGGAGGCCCGCCCGCGTTTGTCCCAGTTGGGAAAACGAATCCGAGAACGAGAACGAATAGGGCTTTCCGCATTTCTAAGGTCTCGCATCGAGGAGAAGCAAAGGCAAGCCGCAGCGTTCTCAAAAAAGGGGGCCATCGGTAAGGGGCCGCACACCGGAATGTTAAAATTTAAATAATTTTGATAATTTTAATAAAATCGGTTGAAATTTAAAATATCCTGATTATTTTGTATTAAAATTATGATTATCCTGAAAATTAATATGAAGACCAAATCCAGTCTGCTAAATTTTGTTCTCATTCTCGCCTTGCTGTTGGGAGCTATTTCCTTGCAGGCGCAGACGCTGAAAGAGTCGGTTTGTCTGATGTTGGAATTTGAGCCTGAGCTGAATGCGGCTGAATACGACACGCTCAGCAATCGTGAGGACCAGAAGATTGTCCGCTCAAAGCTGTATCCGCATCTGTCCCTGAATGCCTCCGGCGGTTATTCTCAGAGGGATCGCTCTACCGACGGGCTTCTCGAGACGGGCGACTCCCTTCTCCAAAGACGCGCCGGGGCCTCGGTCAGACAACTCCTCTATGACGGTGGAACCGCTGCCAACGAGGCCCGTTCGTCGCGAAACACGTTTCTTGCCCAGCAATATCTTGAGAAAAGCATGATTGAGACGCGTGTCGTCGATCTTAGCGAAGTCTATCTCGAGGTGATCCGCACGAAGAGACAGATCGTTCTCGCGGAGCAGAATGTCGGGAATCATGAGCGCATGCGCAACATGCTGCAGGAGAGGGTAAGTGCTGGAGGAAGCAGGGCTGATCTGGCTCTCATTCAGGGGCGCCTTGGCCTGGCCACTAATACCCTCGCGACCGCAAGGCTGGCCGCCCGGCTTGCCGAAGGCAGATTCGAACGCCTTACGGGTAGACTGCCGGTATCACTGAACTACCCTGAGATCCCAAGCATCCCTGCCTCGGTTGATGCCATCGACTTGAGCAACAATCACGACTATCTGGCCGCCTGTGAAGCACTGGAAGCGGCAGAGCATAAGGCTCGCGCGGCAAAGGGCTACGCCCATCCTAAAGTCTACTTTGATGCAGGTGCGAATGCCGGAAGGGACGTAAACGGAGTTCCGGGGGGAGACAACGAAGTCAGCGCTCTCGTCGTGGCGAGTTGGGACCTTTTCGCAGGAGGCTACAACACCGGGATGGAGAAACGCGAACATTTCCAGGTGGGAAAATATGAGGAGCTGAAGAAAACGGCTGATTTGGAGCGCCAATACAACCTGAGTGTTCTGTGGCAGGAGAGAGAAGGGTCCAAGGCCTCTATCCTGGCGCTTTCTGAATACGCGGATGAACTGGAGGGAGTCGTCTCGGACTATCAGGAACAATTTCAGGTGGGACGTCAGGAGCTGCTTAACATTCTTGACGTGCAGTCCGAGTATTACACGGCGAAGTCGCGACTTCTTGATGCAAAATTTGACTCCGACACCGCCGTCTATAGGATTCTGGGAGTGCAAGGTCTAGCCACCGAGAGGATTCTCGGTCCGGATGGTTGTAAAGAGTGTTTTGGTGCCGATAAATCGACTGTCCCCGGAAAGGTAACAACGGTTCCCTTCGACGCTGCTGACCCCGATTGTCGGGTCCCTCTGACCCAGGCAGACCTGATGAAGGGGAAATTCGACTCTGTGGGGCCGGAAGCAAAATACGACTCGCCTCATCAGACCTATTACGTCGAGAAATCACAGTTCCCCCTGGAGCCCAGCGCCGACTGTAAACCAAAGGGGGGAGTCTTCAGACTCTTCCGCCGTGAGGCATCATCTGAAAACAGAGAAGTGCCGATCTTTAAGTGAGGTTAGAATCCACTTGATATAATTAACATAATTATTATATTTACAATAATTTAGCCATTCCGGTGCTGTCCTTTTCCGTTCTCTCACCTTCCAAATCACTCCGAAACTGATCATGAACTATTTTCTACAGATTGAAGACGCCGCAGGCAAGATCCGTCTCGTGCCGATTGCTGACATCAAAAACATTCCGGTCATCGCTGGTGACAATATCATCGTCATGGATGAACAGGGAAATCCGGTTGACGTCAGCCTGCGTCCGGACGGGAAAAACCTGGTTATTGATTTTAAGAACGGGGAAAGTGTGATCCTCGATGACTTTTACAATATTGAAGAGGGTGCTGAGCCTATCACGATCAGTTTAAACCCGAAAGAACCGGTCGATGCGGGATACGAGTTCAACAGCCAGACTGGAAATCTGCCCAACGCGAAGTCCTTCACCCTAATGCGTTTCTCCAATACGGAATACGTTAATTTTGTCGAACAGATTGACGAGCTGAGCATCGGGCGCTCGGGCGGATTAGGTGCCCCTAGCTCTATGGGCGGTGGCGGTGGCTCGGGAGGAAATGAAAACATGGCTCCGGATGCCGTTGACGATACCAGCGTGACCGATCAGAATACGACGCTCGTCATCAACGTCCTGGGTAATGACAGCGATCCGAACCCGAACGATGCGCTTATCATCTCAGGCGTCGATCAACCGGATAAGGGAAGCGTTACCGTTAATTCGAGTAGTCAGATTGTTTTCGACCCCGGTGATGATTTTGATTATCTCGGCGCAGGCGAGTCCGCTATTGTTACTTTTAATTACTCCATATTCGATGGTAATGGCGGTACGGATACCGCAACTGTCACGCTCACGGTCAATGGAGTCGATGATGTCACTGACACTACCCCCGATACAGCCGTCACTGATGAAAACACGCCAATTACCATTAACGTGCTCGCCAATGACAGTGATTCCGACGCGAATGACGTACTGACGATAGACTCTGTCACCCAACCGGCGCCTGGTTTCGGTTCCGTTATCAACAATGGGACTGATCTGACCTTTGATCCGGGCTCGGACTTCGACTATCTCGCCGTTGGAGAAACGGCCACCGTAACCTTCACTTATACTACTAACACGGGCATCACCGAAACCGTCACCGTCACGATCAACGGAGTGAACGATGCCCCGGTTGCCTTCGACGACGCCGAGACGACAGACCAGGACAGCACTGTGAACATTGACCTGATCGGTGGGGATGGTTCGATCTCTCCCGATTGGGATCCGGACGGAGATGCCCTGGTCATTTCACAGATCAATGGCGTGATCGCTGGTGGTACTATCACTTTGCCCAGCGGGGCTCTGGTCACCGTTAATGCCAATGGAACCGTCGACTACAACCCGAACGGGGCGTTTGATTCCCTGGATTCCGGTGAGAGTGCAATCGACACCTTTTCCTATACGATTTCAGATGGCAACGGTGGAACGGCGACGGCAACAGCGACCGTGACCGTGAACGGTATCGAAGACGCCACCGTTACCGCGCCTGATGCAGCCGTCACCAACGAAGATACGCCGGTCACGATTGACGTACTCGCCAATGATACTGATCCCGATACGAGCGATATTCCGCTGACGATCACTTCCGTGACGCAGCCTGCGCTGGGCACGGTCGTTAACAATGGGTCCAACGTGACGTTCAACCCCGGCGGGGACTTCCAGAATCTGGCTGTCGGCGAAACAGCCACAGTGACTTTCACCTACACGACCGATACCGGTGCCACTGAAAATGTCACGGTCACCATTAACGGCGTTAATGATGGTCCTGATGCGATCGATGATGCCCGAACCACCGACCAGGATACGCCCCTTGTGATTGATGCAATTAGTAATGACAACGATGCGGATACTAGTGATACGCTGCTTATCACCGGTGTGGATCAGCCTTCGAGAGGAACGGCTTCGGTTAATTCAAGCAACCAGATCGCTTTTGATCCCGGCAACGACTTCGATGATCTCGACGCCGGTGAATCGGCCACCGTCACCTTCAATTACTCCATCTCCGATGGCCATGGCGGCACCGATACAGCGACCATTACCGTGACCGTTAATGGCGTGGAAGATGCCACCGTTACTGCCCCTGACGCGGCCGTTACCAACGAAGACACCCCGATCGTCATTGACGTCCTTGCCAATGACACCGATCCCGATACGAGCGATATCCCGCTGACGATCACCTCGGTGACACAACCGGCACTGGGCACGGTCGTTAACAATGGATCCAATGTGACCTTCAATCCCGGTGCGGCGTTTAATAATCTCGCCACCGGCGAAACAGCCACGGTGACCTTCACCTATACGACCGATACCGGAGCCACCGAAAATGTCACCGTGACGATCAATGGCACCAATGATGCCCCGGACGCAATCAATGATGCGCGGACGACCGATCAGGATACACCGTTGATCATCACGGCCTTGTCCAATGACACCGATCCCGATGCGAGCGATGTCCTGCTCATCACGGGAGTGGATCAACCAGTCCGCGGCTCGGCTTCGATCAATGCGAACAACCAGGTGGTCTTTGATCCCGGCAACGACTTCGATGATCTCGACGCCGGTGAATCGGCCACCGTCACGTTCAATTACTCCATCTCCGATGGCCATGGCGGCACCGATACAGCGACCATTACTGTCACGGTCAACGGAGTAGAGGATGCCACGGTGACCGCCCCCGATGCAGCCGTCAC
>JAGNMT010000117.1 GCA_017991025.1 Verrucomicrobiales bacterium | reverse complement strand
GGCAAAGGCGAGATCGTCCGAGCGAGTGATCCATTCGGGGTCTTTCCGTATCAGTTCGAGCGCTTTTGCCTGATCGCCGGCATCGCTGGCGGCGTGTGCCTGAATCGCGGCAAACCAGGGCAGGGCATTGTGTTCCTTCCAGACCGCTTCGTTTTCCTGAATCGCCTTGGCGAGCCGCGGGAGCCAGTGGGAACGCCAGCGTTTTACGACTTCGGGATGATCGTAGAAGCCGTTGTAGATATTGGCCTCCGGTGCGTCGAGGATCCAGTAAACGGTGCCCATTGCGACTTCGGGACGGGACGCGATTTCCTTCAAGGGACCCTCATCCGGTCGTGCAAGCAGAATGGCCATGACCCGCTCGATCATCCTCGCCGCGCTGCGGGTGTGCTCGGGATGATCCGGCACGTCGAGCTGCTTGAGGTACCAACTGAGGGACTCGGCAAAGGCCTCGCGTTTGACGTTCACTCCCCCCAGCCATCCGTAGACGTCACCGACATACCGGCCCTCCGGGTAGCGGGTCAGGTATTGTTGAAAGGCGGCCTCGGTCGCGTTGATGACCTCCGGAGAGACCGGTTCCTCCGACCAGCCTCGTTGGATCTTCCGCATCTTCGCCCTCGCGACCATTAGCAAGGCTGTCTCCGCGCGCGGGTGATCGGGAAAATTCTTTACGACAGCTTCAAACTCTTTGAGCCCGTAGTCGTCGCTGTCTTCATAGGTGTCGGCGAGGAAGGCGGAGGCCCCGAGAAGATACTGATAATGGGCTCCCGCACGGCCCTTCGAGGAGGCCATCTTTTCCTGGATTTCGGCGATCTGCTCCTCGGAAAGCGGGACACCTAGCGCACCCAGCGCCACTCGCCACTGGCAATATTCCGAGGCCTCCGCATCCCCGGTTTTGGCGTCTGACAGGCAATCACGAAGATCGAGGGTGAGATTTGTCCAGACCGGAGAAAGGGCTGGTTCGTCGCGGAGAATGGCGAGCAATTCCTCACATTCGGCGACCAGGTTTTCCCGGGAAGAGGGCGGGACGGAGGTGAAAAGGTTCTGGAGACGCGATTCGATCTCTGATGCTTCGTAGGAATAGTGCTCCTCCTCCTCGCCGGAACCTCCTTTTGCCTTGCCCTCTTTCAGCAACTGAGAAAGTGACTTGGCGGGAAGCCGGTCGACGTAGTGATCGAGTCCCTTGGGGGCCTGGGCCCAATCGCCGGTAGCGCGGGCGAGGTGGGTGGAGCACGCGGCGAACAGAAGCGGAACGAGAAGGCGGTTCATGGTTTCTCAATAAATACTTGCCCGTTACTATGGGCAGTTTGCCATTTGATTGCGAGCGAATTTTCCGTCGCACGGAAGAGGGCGAGGCCACTGGAGACCGATTCGCCGGCAGCGAGGGCAGGGAAGCTCAGTCGCAGTTCAGTCGCGGCGACGGCGGGTACGGGTTGTCCGTTTCTGAGGAAGTCGGCGGAGTGAAAATCACCGGGGATGAATTCTC
This sequence comes from Verrucomicrobiales bacterium, assembly GCA_017991025.1. GTDB lineage: Bacteria > Verrucomicrobiota > Verrucomicrobiia > Verrucomicrobiales > DEV007 > Arctic95D-9. The sequence goes on along the minus strand of JAGNMT010000117.1, from coordinate 7,327 downwards.
TGAGGATGGGTAGTGGCCATGTCAGGGTAATTGTCTGTTCGCCCAAATCCACGGGAGAAAGGTCACCGGTTCCGGCATTTGTCAGGGTGATCCGTTGATCCGCGATCGTGACCCTTAGCTCTGGAGTTCCCTCGAATCGGTGGGCGATATCGGTGAGGCTCCATCCGCTCGAGGCCAGCCCCGGACGCGGCATTTGGAACCAGACCACGCCCGCCGCCGTGCTCTGCTCGACATCGTTCAGCACAGAGCGGAGTTCGCCACGGTCACTGGTGCGCAGACAGAGCCAGTCACCGGCCTGCAGATCGATTCCTCCGATGCGGGTGGTCGCCGTGACCTGAAACAATCCGACGCCCGGGGCAGCGCCGGCCCCGTCATAGCGGATCGCCGGATTCCGGGCGAGTTCCTCCATGGACCAGTCGCGCAGGTGGCCTCCGGGTTTGCCCTCATGAAAAATTGAAAGTCGCGTGAAATTCGGCAGGCCAACCTGCCAGGGGATCGTCGTGACCGCTTCCCATTTCCTGACAAGAGCACCGACCGGCGCGGCTTCCACCAGTGGCCTCGCCAGCGAAGGGCGGGACTCGGGCTGCGTGCGTTCGGGGAGGATGTCGTATAGCATCGGGAAGACGGCATCGACCGCCGTCTCCAGCGCCGGCCATTGTTCCGCATCACACCAGCCGCCGAGCGCGGTGGTGGAGATCGTAATGGTCCCGAATGCTTTTCGGAACTCGCTGAGAAGCTCTCTGTAGTGGCCGAGAAGCCGGTCCGGGCAGTCGTAGTCGAACTGAATTTCATCCGTGACGCCCACGCTTTTCGCCCATTCGACCAAGTGCCCGGCGTCCACTTTGGCGGGATCATCAATCGTCGGCTCCAGTCGCACGACGGGAATGAAGCGGAACTCAGGCGTGTTCCCGGGCAAAGGCCATTGCGCTTTGGCGACGACTTTGCCCTCACGCCACTCGATCTCACCGATCTGCCAATAGACCCGCGAAACTTTCGCCGCTTTCAACTGCTCGCGTTCTCCGTCGCTGAGTGGAGTGGAACGGTTCCAGATCCAGAAGGAGGATTCGAGGGGGTGCGGCGCCTTTGACTGCGGCTCACCACAGCCGTGTAACATCAGGAAAACGGGCAACAGGAGAGAAAGAACCTGCAGCCGGGACCTAAGAGGGTCAGGTCGATGATTCGACCGGGCTGAGTCTGTCACGCGGCGAACGTTCAAAAAAAATCAGGCGGTTCGCGTTCGGAAAAAGCGCAGCACCCAGAGTAGGTAGGCGAGCATCGGTAGCATCGAGGCACTCATGAGAACGCCCATCTTTTTCGGAGCAAGCATTTCCGTCACCAACGCGGCCATTTTTTTGACTTCGGCATCGGGCATTCCCATTTGCTGATACATGACCGCCCAGTCGACATGCTGCATGGTGAGGATACCCATCGTCGCGCTTCCGATGAGCAGGATGAGAGCAGTAATCCATGCCGCGATCTGACCTTTATAGCTGCCCCAGGCGATATAAAACCAGACGAAAGGAACCAGGAGGTAGAGGTACCTCAGTGCTCCGCCGGGCAGAAACTGACTCATCCAGGGCTGATTCAGCATCACCATTCCGGGGAGTGAAAAGAGTGAGAAAGCGGCGGCGGTGATCGTCAGTCCGATCAGCGGCACGGGCTGGCGGTCCGTCCAGCGCGGTTTCGGGTCGTGGAGTTCGAGCGTACGACGGACATCGCTCCCCCAGTTGAGCCAGAGGAGCAGAGCTGGCATGAGAACGAGAAAGAGAAAGATGAAGCCAATGTAGATCACCATGAAGATCGTGAAAAAACCGTCCATGGCGGGGCGGGGAGCGCTGCCCGCCGGAGCCGAAGCGATCTGGGCGTTCATTGCGTCTCCCATGAATTGCTTCATGGGACCCATCATGAGAATGAGGGAGACCATCATGATGATCCCCATGTAGAGCCAGCCCCAGCTCAGGGTCAGGGCGAAGGGGCGTGACCAGCGTTTCATCGTGAACAATCCGAAAGCAAGGACGATCATGACAACGCCCGTCCCTCCGTAAACGATCAGATTCACGACGGAAGCCATTCCCATCATACCCTTCATCGATTCTATCTGAGCCGCACCTTTAGGATCGAGACCGCCCAGTTGATCCATCAGGAAATATTGAAGGACCATGAGGGCACCCAAACCGCAGAGCATCAATCCAAACAAGCCGAAGAGGATTCCTGAAGTGATGATCGCCCCTTTCCGGGGTTTGAAATCGGAGAGAGAACCGTCCGGTAAATCATTCATGCTCCGCAGGCTAGTGATTTTCGTCAGCGCTGTAAATGAGATATTTCTGGAAGGGTGGCTCTTCGTCAGAATTTATTCCGCCACATCATCGACTCGACCGGCAGGGGCGTGCGCCCGTTGTATTTGGCCGAGCCTTTCGCGTTGTAGGGCGTCAGGATCTCGCCCTGAACGAGGAAATAGATGAGCTGCCCCACCGGCATGCCCTCGTAGACACGCACCGGTTGTTTCACCGAGATCTCGAGCGTCCAGTAATTGCAAAAGCCGACATCGCCTTTCCCCGCCGTGGCGTGGATGTCCATGCCGAGACGTCCGACGCTCGATTTTCCCTCAAGAAAAGGGACTGCCGCATGGCTCTCGGTGTATTCGATGGTGGAACCGAGGTAATTGATCTGCGGCTCGAGCACATAGCCCTCCGCCGGGATTTCAAAATGTTCGATCTGGTTGTGCTGCCGGGCATCAAGGACGCGGTTTTTGTAAGTGGCGAGGTGCTTGCTGAGGTGGACATCGTAGCTGTTCGTGCCGAGGCACTCGCGGTCATAGGGCTCGATGACAATCTCGCCTCGGCTCATCGCCGTCAGGATTTCGGAGTCTGAAAGGATCATGGTGTTGTCCCTTTCAATAATGAGCGTCCCGCATCGGAGCAAGCGGTTTTTGGAAGGAAAGTGTCCCCGGTAAAATCCTTTGCCAGCGGCGCTTCTACGGTTCACGATGGGGGACATGAGCCAGGAGCCCCCCTTAATAATCGCAATCGATGGACCCGCCGCCTCGGGCAAGAGCACCGTGGCCAAGCGGGTCGCCGCTGAGTTGAATTGTGTTTTTGTGAATTCCGGCGGCATGTATCGCGCTTTTACCTGGTGGGTGCTTCAGAACGGAATCGCTCCAGAAGACACGGCAAGGGTGCTCGATCTGCTGGGGAAAACGGCCTTCGACTGTGGCGAGGAAAATGGCGTCGGCACGATCTCGGTCGGCGGCACGAGGATGACCCGCACGGAAATGGCGTCGACAGAAGTGAACGCCCATGTCTCCGCCATCGCCTCCATTCCCGAAGTGCGCGAACGGCTCGTCGCCGAGCAGCGTTATTACGCGGAGCGGACGGGCGTCGTGATGGAGGGGCGCGATATCGGATCCGTCGTCTTTCCGGAGACTCCGTATAAGTTTTACATCGACGCCTCTCCCGAAGTCCGCGAACAGCGCCGCCGGGCCGAGGGCATTACCGATTCGATTGCAAACCGGGACAAAGTCGACTCCAGTCGCAAGGTTTCGCCGCTGGTTATTCCCCAGGATGCCGTGGTGGTGGATAGCTCGGAAATGAGCGCGGATGAGGTGACTGCTGCTGTCCTGGAATCGATTCGCGGACGGCTAGTCGAATAGGGGCGTGCAACCGGTGATGGCTGATCTTCAATACCGTTGGTTACTGATTGACCGCAACCGACTTTGCTGTCTTGATCTCACGCTAATCACGTCTCTCCATGACTTCCCCTTCCTCTCCTTCCGGTACCCGCTACAAACCAGCAAGACCACCCCGCGAAGCACCGGGCCGATTGAGTCGCCTTATCACTCAGTTCGTGGCCGTGTTGATTCTGGTCGGCGTTCTCGTCATCGCGACCGGCGTCGCGCCCGTGTCATGGATCAAGTTCGAACGCATCGATGACCGTGTTCGGGCCCGCACCCAGGCCTGCGTGTTTTTCATCGTTCCCTACCACACTGTGTGGGTGGATCCCGTTTCTCAAATCGACACCCGGACGCGCGCCGGCAGCGTCACTCGAGAGAGGCGGTCGGGAGGGCCCGACCATTATTCGAAGGCAGACGACGTCGGTTACCTCAAAATCGAGGGCCCTGCTCAGACCTCGGAAGTGCCGATCGCTCCCTCCAGCCTGGATTCCGTCGAGGAGAAGGCTCAACGATTTCTCGCCGATCCACAGGCCCGGGAACTCAAGCTCTTTGTCGTCGCCAACTGGACCTTCAGCCTCCTCTTCAGCGGTCTGGCAACGGTGTTCTTTGGCATCATTGCAGGTAGCGTTGTATTTGCCTTGGGCAAGTGGCTTTGGAGAAAGATCGGCCTCAGCAAGCCCCGGCGATGAAGCCCAGTCCGCACGCTGCCATCAGTTAATTTCAGGCAAACTCTTGAGGATGCGAAACGGTCGACTTGCACCCCGGCCCGGCTCGGCAGGATGAATGTCGGTCTTGTTCGTAGGCTTTTGGCCCCGAACATCGGTAACATTTTCAATCTCCACTTCCGCGATGATCCCGCCGAACCGTCTCCCCGTCGCCTCTTTGGCATAGTAGGGGATGTCGAAAGCAGCGTCCTTTCCGGGGACGGGTTCATCAACGGGAAGGATGCGATTGATGAAGCGGGTTCCCAGGGACGTACAGTTCTTTTTGAACGCGCGGAAATTTCCGGCCTCATGCACACGCCCGTCAAAGGATTGGAGCAGCAATACCTGTTCTTCGCTGACTTTGACGAAGGAAATGGTGACGTTACTATTTCGGTGTTCCGACTGGGTATAGGCCCAATCGTATAGATTCTCCTGGAGCGCCCTGATCTTGAGCCGATTATGGAGGTTGAAGCCCTCAGTGGTCCGCGGCCTGCGGTCCTCCAGCCACGGTGCCCGAAAATCATAAATCGAATCCCCGTCGGGATTTCCGCCGCGCTGGCGCAGGCAGATCGCGTAATGACCGTAGTTACGTGCTCCTTCCTCATCCCATTCCAGGGAGGCTATGCCCATTACGTGTGTCGTGCTCTCGGTCAGGACACAACCGGTTCTTATCTTCCACCAGGCATCTGCGGTCACGGAACCGCTGCTCCTGCCCAGCATCTGGCAGGTCCCGATCCGGACGACATCTTGCTTCGTGAGCGGGATGATCTCCCGGAGATTGAGGCGCTCGTCCAACCCGTCCCGGGTCTCGTCACTCAGGAATCGATCCCAGAAAAGACCGGAGAAATAGGAGGCGAGGAGGCGGTTGACTTCTTCTTCCCCGGTTCGCCGCGTCCGGACAAAAACGGTCCGGGCGGGACGGAGGAAAATCACAGGGGGGGCAGCCTCATCAGTTGATGATACAATCTTTATTTGGGGATTTCCGAACGAATCCTTCAGAACACGCGGCCACTCCAAACGCGTGTCTATAGTCTCTGACCGGGCCGTTTGTGCCGTTAGAAAAATGACAGGCAGGATGAGTGCCTTTGTGATCAATCTGACCATAAACGTCTCTACTAGGCTGGCATAAGGTTGTCAAACTAGGATTAAAACCCCCATTTCGGTTGGTCCCATTTCGTGGGGACACGTCAGCTATTCCATCGGCATGCCCAGTCCTCTTGCATTTTCAGTAATTCCCACCCGAAATGGTTGACCACAGGGCGTATTTCGGACACGATTCCCGAGAATGAGCCGTTCCAGCCCCTTCCTCCCGCCGAGCCCCTCTATCCCCGGCCTTCCGGCGGCGCAGACGCGTAAGGGATGGAAAGCGCAAATCCCATCTATTAATAATCGCCCCCGATGAAGATTTTGCCCGCCGTCATCACTGCGGTCGTCGTAGGCATTTACATCTTTTGGGTGGCTCACAGTGTCTTTTCGGGCATCATTGCCGCCCTCACCATCGGGGCGATTGTTTTTGGTGCGACAAATCGGAGAAATCCGCCTCTTCGATGAGGCTTGTCCTTCGGTGCCTCGCCGAGGCCGCGGTGCGTAATTCTTGGGCTCTGGTCAGAGTGGCACGGGATTAAGCCATACTTCGACGCTCAAGCCGATTTGCCCTGATTCTGGCGCGAAGCGCGGTAGGGACGGTTCGATGAGCCGTCCGCCGTAGATTGCAACGACGCTCATTGGCGGACGCCCCGGCCAAGGGTGGCCCCGCGGCACGTCCCTACCAAAAACCCAGAGACGGTCGCATGTCCGAGGAAACCGCGACATTATTCCGCTTAATCCCGTGTTCGGATCAGGTCAGTTATTCCGTCCAGGTATTGCAATTCAGGAGTCTCGTGACAGGAGTCAGTAGCTGGAAGTTGGGAGATGGAATGGAGAACCCTTCTGCGGCGTAAGCCCCTGATTCTATTCCGCCTTCCGACTCCCTGTCGTTTCAGAGTTGCATAGAGGACGGTTTCACCATTCCGCCATTTCAAACGGAAGAAAATCAGCCTGGTGAAAGTGCGTGGAACTTGAAATCTTAATAATAGGGAATAGCTCCAGGCGTGTTGCCTGAGTGCTGAATTTCACTGGACAATTGAACGCATTTTGCGAAAATCTCCCATGCCGCTTTACCTGAAGCTGCCAGAGGTTGTCGACCAACACGCATACAATCATCGCCGCTGGGAGGAGTTGCTCGCTAACGGGGAGATGGGTGTCTATTCGCCAAACCGGCTCGAAACAGACCGCTTCGGTCATCTTGTGATGAGCCCCTGGGCGAGCGCGCGGCACGGGATCTTTCAAAGCGAGGTCATCTCTCTTTTCGGTAAACTCCTTCCGGGAGGGCGCACCATCACCGAATGCCCCGTCTCTACCTCCGACGGAGTGAAGTTTGTCGATGCCGCGTGGATGTCTCGCGACCGCTTCGAGCCGATGCGGGAATTTTCGGTCTTTGAGAATGCACCGGAGATCTGCGTCGAAGTAATTTCCCCCTCGAACACTCGTGCTGAAATGGATGAAAAGCGTGCGCTCTATTTCGAGATCGGATGTGTCGAGTTCTGGACCGTGGATGCTTCTGGCAAGGTACACTTTTTCATGGCGGAAGGGGAGCACGAGGCATCACTTCTGTGCCCGGGGTTTCCGATCCAGCTTGAGATCTGAGAGGAAGATTATCGCCGGGGGAGTTTGAGGGCGCAGGCGAGATGAGCTCTGCAGGAGTCGCATGGAGTCGTTTCAGTGAAACCGAAGGGGGCTGCGTTTTTGCGGGGCGGAACGGAGGCCGAATGACGCGCTTTACACGATCCCCGATTTTTCGTAAAGTACCGCCCTATGAAATCCCCTGCTACTTCCTGGTCCCGCCGCCGTTTTGTCGCCGCCTCCGCCGCTTCGCTCGGTGGATTGAATCTCATCACGACCCGCAAGGCCTTCG